>NZ_JCACKM010000205.1:50312-125309 GCF_059505385.1 Desmonostoc vinosum | reverse complement strand
CAGAACTTTTCGCTGCGCCTCTGCGTGAAAAAAAAATATTTATGCAAGAGGTCTAAAGACTAAATTAAACCTCACCTCGATTACCTTGCTACGCCTAGCGTCTTTGATAGGAGAAGTCGCGCAGGCGTTTTATAAATAATTGTGTCCACCTACTTAACAGCGGTAAAATGAAAACAAATTCAGATTTATGTCATATTTATGGCAACCCAACTCAGTGCAGCCAAATCATCAACTGAACTGGTCATCTCTTGGGAAGCATTACCCGACGATTTTAAACTAGAGGATGAACCAGTGGAGAATACTGGTCAGCCAATTTTGGCTGGTGCTTTGCGTGAAAGCTTAGAAATTAATGGATTAATCCAGCCGCAGATGTTGATAGCTTCAAATTTTGGTCTTTGCGCGACTGTCAACGGACAATTTATTATTAAAGCACCAGACTGGGTTTATGTTCCATCAGTTAACAAAGTTGTTAGTAATCGTAAAAGTTACACACCCAATTTAGAAGGTGATATCCCCACCGTTGTGATGGAGTTTCTATCCGACAGCGATGGTGGAGAATATTCTGCTAAGCGAACTTATCCACCGGGAAAATGGTTTTTCTACGAGCAAATTTTGCAGGTTCCCATTTACATAATTTTTGAACCAGATGGTGGTTTATTGGAATTTCACCAGCTGGAAAACGGACGCTATGAGTTAAAGCAGCCTGATGAAAATGGTCGCCATTGGATTGATACACTAGGCTTATTTTTGGGAACTTGGCAAGGTGCAAAAGAAGCTCGAACAGGTTATTGGTTACGCTGGTGGGATAAAGCTGGCAATTTGTTACCTTGGGCTGTTGAACAGATTGAACAAGAACGCCAACGCGCTGAACAAGAACGCCAACGCGCCGAACAAGAACACCAACGCGCCGAACAAGAACGCCAGCAAAAAGACCGACTGATTGCTTATTTGCAATCTCAAGGTATCGACCCGAATAATTTGCTTATGTCCGAGTAATAAAAGGGAACAGGGGACGGACAACCCCAGTCCCTTTTATTCGCGATTAATCCGAATTAACTCGGTCAAAATACTATCCAAGCTGCCGTTGACTTGAATTTTCTCAATCTTCTCGGCAATTCTTTCCAGCACTTCCAACTCCTTCAAACGCAACGCGACGGGGTTATCTTCCATCACTTTAGCGGTGTTTAACATACTGCGGGTAGCTGCTGTTTCCTCACGACGACGGATTACATTTGCTTGAGCTACTTTTTCAGCTTCCACTACCTTGCTCAAAATCGTCTTAATCTCACCAGGGAGAATAATATCCTTAACCCCAACCGAATCGATTTCAATGCCATAATCTACGGTTTTCTGGCGAATGTAGTCAAAAATACTTCTATCAATCGCGCTTTTATCCTCCAGCAAAGCATCTAGAGTTCTTTCTCCAACAGCACCACGCAAAGCAAACTGAGCTTCTTTATATAAGTAGCTGGTAATATTTGATAACCCGTTTTTAGCTCTTAGGGGGTCGATGATGCGGAAACTAGTGGTTAGATTTAAGCGCAATGGTACTTTATCCTTGGAAAGCATGTCTTGACCAGACACTTCAACAATTTGCTGGCGCAAGTCAAAGACTTCTGTTTGTAAGGAACGTCCAAACGTCCACCAAGCGTGCATTCCTGGTTGCAGTTGTGTTTGAAATTCTTGATTGATATAAAGTAATCCCAAGTGTTGTGCGGGAACTTCGCAAACATGCAAAGAACTACGGCTCAAAACTAGAACCTCTGGTAAACCTGAGACTAACTCAGCGATTAAGCGAGATGGTAACTTAGCATCAGTGCTGATATCAATCACCTCTACTTCCACACCTTGCCAGAACAGCTTGCGACTGCATGGCCCAAGAATAGAAATGACTTTACCTTGATACCTGGCGATCGCAACTTGCTGATTGAGCAATTGTACTGTTTGACAGTAAGCCGCGACAAACTCAGGATGTCGTTCGATCAAAACATCTTCTAAAGGAAAATCTGGATTGGGTACAATTTTGCTGAGAGTCCGTACTGTAACATCCCGATTCACAGACCAAAAAGCATACTCATTTGGTTCTAATGGTCGCACAAAGTTATTTTGCACATACAGCAAACCAATCTCATATTCAGAGATTTGGAACTTCTTGATTCCATTCAAGGCAATTCCTCGTAATTGCTGCACGAACTCAGTAGGCAATTCCAAGCTTTCTTGCAAGTTGAAAAGATGACATTGTACATCAATAAAACCACGCCAAAAAGCTCTTAATTGATTTGGTATTACACTCACCCAATTTTGACCCAAGCGCACTAAAGCCGCTTGATTGAATGTTGTTTGTACAACTAATAGATATTGCTGTAACTCTGAATTATGATTTCGCAATAATAATTCTAAGTTTTCAATCTTAGCTTCAGGTTGGTTGAGATCATAAACTTTTACTCGCCAATGCCAACCCAAATAAGTGTAAGTCCCTGGCTGTAAAACTTTCTTAAAATCACTGCGGTGATATAAGATTCCGATTTCGTTAGGTTTAATGTAAAAAGTTTTCCACATATAGTAATCTGCTTGGATGTTTTAAATTATTGGCGTAGGGGAAGAGAGATTCTCTAAGGTATACGGAGTTTTTTCACCAAATCAAATAGAAATTCGTATAGATAGCTTGGGCATTTTTAACTAAAATATAAGGTTTGATAAAGACATTTATATCACTGAGGATTTTCGTTCTGTGCTGCTGAATTGATAGTTTTCTCAATTCGTTTGCATCTTGTCTCTGGACGTTTAGCACTGTCAATCCAAAAGAGGATATTTTTTTTGGATGAGTTGCTTAATGACTCAAAATATTGATTAGCTGCTTCGTTTGCTGCTAGTGCTTGCTTTAAGTCATCTGGGATAATTAAAGCTTCTATGGCATCTAATGTACTCCATGAACTATCTTGTTTTGCTACCTCAATTTTTGCTAAACCAGCCTCAGTCATTAAGCCTTGCTCAAGAAGTTCTTGGATATATTGTTTATTCAATTTTGACCAGACGCTTTTCGGTTTTCGAGGAGTAAATATTTGCATATAACGGTATTCGTCTAGTGATTTAACTTTACTGTCAATCCATCCAAAACATAAAGCTTCTTTGACTGCTTCGCTATATCGAATGCTGGGTTTACCACTTTTGACTTTGTAATAAATTAGCCATATCCCAACAGAAGATAGATAATTTTTCTCTAGCCATTCTCGCCATTCGTGGCGATTTGTAGCATAAAAAGTTTCTAGTTGGGTTTCAAATTTTGGCATGAATTAAAAATTATATTTTGAATTTTTAAACTCTGCAAATGCAGGTGCATACAGTTTAGTTGCGGGCGATCGCGTCTCTAAAACTGGATTAAGATTGCTAATTTCCTCTAGACTGCCCTTGGACAATCTAGAAACAGAAAATAGCGCTCAGATATGCCGTTCGGTTTACCATTTCCAGAGTCTCCGTAGAGAAACCAGACACAGAAACCGAAGGGACATACTCAAGTTAGAGAGAAAAGCGATCGCACTAGCTTCTTCACTGTTGCTACTTTTCACCACTTTCGTGATTAAAAGTAGCTAGCACCCACATCACAGAGTTTGCAAAATAACGGAGTCGAACCGTATTGGGATGTCCTCCCATACCATTGGTGTTAAAGCTACCTTAGCAGGGTAGTGTCTTTTGACCCGGACAGGGTTGGTGGTAAGTGTAGGAGTTGAACCTACAACATATCGATTCTGAGTCGATTGCTTCTTCCATTGAGCTAACTTACACGGTGCTTGATGTAGGACTCGAACCTACGCCCTTCCGATCTTCTCGGATACTCTGCCACTGAGCTAATCAAACGGTAAAGTAGTGACGCATTGCTTCGCGGTATACGCTCAATCCAAAGGTTGGCGCACCAGTCGGACATACAGAACCCAAACCATAAGCTTGGCAGATGTATTACTACCTTACTACTAAATGTAACACAAAAAATAGTAATAGGGAACTCGGGGCCCCCGGCTCTTATGGGTAGGTTTTTAGATTTCGCGTTTTGGTTGACGCGGGGACGCGGAGAAAGATTTCGGAACGAAAAAATAGGAATATGAAAAACCTACCCTTGAAAGGGGGCCCCCGGAAATAGTGGGGATTAGGGGTAATAAGGATTTGTCATTCTCCGCGTCCCCTTTCGGGTGACGCTCGCAAGCTCGCTAACGCAGTCGCCTGCGGAGGGAAACCCTCCTTTACTCGCTGTCTCACCGCGTCTTCTCATCCCCCGGTTAGTCAGTTTCGGCTATGCGGTATCGAGCGAAGTCGAGATTACCGCGTACCCTACGGGATCTTGCTACGCGTAGCGTCTTTGACAGGAGAAGTCGAACCACATCACCCCCACCTCTGATCAAGAACAGTGCAGCGCCAGATACCGAATTGCCCTAAAATTCTACACGGGAGCCAACTGAGTGCGCCTACTACTGATTGTTATCGGAGGATTTTGTTGTGGATTTATCCCTTATTCCTGCTCAACCTAAACCAGGCATTATCAACGTTTTGATCGAAATTCCCGGCGGGAGTAAAAATAAATACGAATACGATAAGGAAATACAAGCTTTTGCCTTAGATAGGGTACTTTATTCTTCGGTGCAATACCCGTATGACTACGGCTTTGTACCCAATACTTTGGCTGATGATGGCGACCCATTGGATGGTATGGTGATCATCGATGAACCAACCTTCCCTGGATGTGTGATCGCTGCACGCCCAATTGGGCTGTTAGAAATGATTGACGGTGGCGATCGCGATGAAAAACTTCTTTGTGTGCCAGCTAAAGATCCCCGTTACGCTGAAGTCAAATCTTTAAAAGACATTCATCAACACCGATTGGATGAAATTGCCGAATTTTTTCGCACTTATAAAAATTTAGAGAAAAAAGTGACTGAAATTCTCGGTTGGCAAGATGCTGGACAAGTTGCGGCTCTAGTTGAAAAATGCATCAAAGCTGCTAAAGCATAATGGATGAGGTAATAGGTAATGGGTTGCACCCAATTACCAATTACCAATCTCCCCTGTAATAATGGACTAGGCAAAGATAATCAAGACTCTGCTCACCAAACTCAAAAAACAGGAAAACAGCTTTCGCTGGTTGCGAGCCAAATCGCCATAAACCCCGAAACCAAATGCAGCGCACTATCCTTTTGGCAAAAATTCATAACTGCACCCTTACAGGGGCAAATCTCAACTATGTGGGTAGTATCAGCATTGATAAAATCCTTTTAGAAAAAGCTGGAATTTTACCGTATGAACAGGTGCAAGTAGTCAATAATGCTAATGGACAGCGCTTTATTACATATGCAATTCCCGCGCCGGCTAATTCAGGAGTGATTGAACTAAATGGGGCTGCGGCACGTCTAGGCATTAGTGGCGATCGCTTGATTATAATGACTTACGGGCAGTTCACTCCAGAAGAGTTAAAAAGTTACTCTCCTACGGTAGTCATTGTGGATGAAAAAAACCGACTGTTGGAAGTACGGCACTACGATGACCTGCTCAGTAAGGTCTAATTGCAAAGAATAATGTCAAATTTTGAACTGTCGGGTTCCCAAAACTACATAGATGAGCAGTCAACTACCCCACTCAATAACCCAGTGAATGAATTTTTAGTGCAATTTTGGGGTGTACGGGGTTTAATTCCTACCCCTAGCAGCCATAACAGTCGGTATGGTGGCAATACTGCATGTGTAGAAATGCATGTAGATGGAAAACGCTTAATTTTTGATGGTGGTACTGGCTTACGCATTCTAGGTAACACTTGGCAAAAACTCCAAAAACCACTAGAAGCTCATTTGTTTTTTACTAATTCTCAATCAAATCGGATTCAAGGATTTCCCTTTTTTGCACCTGCATTTGTAGCAGAAAATTGCTTTCACATTTATGGAACAGCGGCCTCAAATGGAGCTTCGATCAAACAATGTTTGTGCGATCAGATGCTCCAGCCACACTTTCCTTATCCTTTACAGGTGATGCAATCCGAATTGCAGTTTTATAATCTAACTCTCAACAGTGAAGTCAATTTAGATAGCGTCACAATCACCACAGCACTAATCAATCAAACCCAGCGCTCAGCTGGATATCGAGTTAATTGGCAGCATTTAAGCGTTGCTTACGTCACAGATTTGCATCAAAGTGCAGATCAAGCAGAACAAGAGCGGATTTTACAGTTTGTTGAAGGTGTTGATTTACTCATAGCCAATGCTACTTACGTGCCTCCGACATCTCACAACCATGACTCAGCGGATTTACACTGGCAAACTGCTATCAACTTAGCTCACAGTGCAAACGTACAAAAGTTGGTCATATCGCATCATCACCCGGATGACCACGATGACTTTCTTGACCAGGCTCAAGGCGAAGTTCAATCCAAATTTCCCCAATCATTACTAGCCTGCGAAGGTTTGGTGATACCTATGCACAAACCCCTAATATAGCTTGCTTTTGGGGTGTAAGGGGGTAGGGGATATTGGTCAAGTTTGAAAGCGAAAAGTTTTTAGAGGGAGGTATAAATCCCCGTGACAAAAACGGCCTCCTGCCCCTGCCTTCGTTATTGCTGGTTAAATCATGACAATCTTGGTGACTTTCACTTCTAATTCTCTTAATAGAGCAAGTCAGTAAGTCGGTGAAAAAATTTATCAAAATGTAACAAAAATTTAATTAAAGCGATTAGACCAAAATAGTTATGGTTGAGGCGATCGCAGCTATTTATCCAACTCAAAATCTACGCTATGCGGCGTCATCCAAGGTTCAATTCAGTTTTTTCAACAATTGAGTGTATCAAAAACGCTGCGATGACTTTGCTGGTCATATCTTGGGATGGATTTTGTTTGAAAAAATTCTGAATATTATGAATGTTATCAACAAGGTATAGATAACCTAGAACTAGTGAATACAGCATCTGAGAACTGATTTATGAGAAAGCATCGAGATGCCGTTTTTATCGTCAATTGTTTTTAGTCACTTCCAGCCAAGACAACATTCTGCGACCAATTTTTTGCTACGAGTTTAGTTGCAATTAACTTGAGCCAATCTTGTTGATTAGATCTGCATAGTTGTAGTGCTGAAATTTATTGAACTTACAACAAATCTTTTATGGCATGGTGATTTCTGTTATGCCTAAATATTGTAGTGACCAAGCAAGAGATGAACTTTGGTTAATGATGGGAGGTGGAGTTACAGCAGGATTAGCTGGTGGGGTTCCTGGTGTTGGCGCGTTCAACTTCCAAACTAGTCTAACTGCTGTACAGGCAGCTGTAATCAGTCGAATTGCTCAAGTTTATGATGTAGATTTATTACCTGCTGGTGGCGCAGGTGCGATCGCAGCTGCAATCATAGCTATGGGCGGAGGACAACTACTTTTCAGGATGGGTGGTATGATAGCAACATTTGTTCCTGGCATCGGACAAATTGTTCAACCTATAATTGGAGCTTTTGCGGTTAAAGCATTTGGCGAAGTTGCGATCGCCTACTTTGAGAAGATGTATCCTCAAAAAATTTACAGTCCAAGCAAAAACTAGTGGCCCGTCGTCTGTCCTCTTTGATAGACATCTTGCCTGTTCCACAAAATAACATTTTCTGGCTATTAAAGGTTAGAATTAGATAACTATGTTATATCTATAATTTCACTTCACAACTAACTAACTTGCAAGTTTAGAGATTCCATGAGTAAATTTCAAATTAATATTGACTTCAGTAGTGTAGATTTAGCCTCGTTAGAAACAGAAGAAGATTTCAAAAGAGAAGCAAAAATATTACTACCTCAAGCACTTGTAAAAGTTGGTGAAAATGTAGGTGAACAAACCTGGGAAGAATTACAAAAAAAATTAAACAAACCAGGAGCTAAAAGTAAAGGTTCTCCTAATGAAAAACGTAAGTTTATTCAAGAGACAGGAAAGGTTTATCAGCGTAATGCTAGCAGCAGAGATAAACAAGAATTAGAAGACTATATAGTAGAGCAACTACGCATCTTTCAAAATCAAACGGCTAGTTAAATAATTCGTAATTCGTAATGATGCGACGCTCCTGTGTCGCTCTAAGCGAAGCTATGCCGCAGGCTTTACGCTGCGCTAACGTAATTCGTAATTAACGCAGGTCGCAGGTCGTTTTTGTAACGGTGAATTTATAAAGCGCTCCAAAAACTTTGGACGAAGTCCGGTTTTAGACCTGATTGTTTTGATAAGCCACGATAGTTCTTGGGCGAGATTTTCTAGTTTTCTTGAACTAACAAAACCGATTTCACAGGTCGCTTGATGAGATTGCCCTGCAAATCCACCTTCCCGTAAATGGTTTTGCCATTGTAATCAAGCGAAGACGAACTCCCTCCATCTAAGTTCATCGCTTTTTGGACACCGAGAGTTTTGAGGAAATCTGCCAGCGCTGGTAAGGATATTCCAGAGTTAGTGGGGTCTGAGGTTTTTTGAGCCATCATTACTAAAACAACAGTATCGTCATTAGTAATACCTACAGCTGTTCTGGCGTTAGGTTGGTTGCTGCCGAGTGCATCCCGTCCATTGGTAGTATCTACAAAACCCTCTTGCACTGAGGTGAGTTGTGGTAGTAAGCGCGGGCCAGCACCTATAGCATCGACTAATCGACAACCTGCTGGTGATGACTCCCTGTGCGGAACAATATCATAGCGAATGGTCTGTCCACATAGGTAGCGGCGGAATTCTGTGCGATTGAAAATTTGATTGAGGTAAGGTTTTAATTTGGGATTATCCACTAATCGCTCATTTTGCTTGGGATCAGCAACGAGTTTTCCTTGTAAAATTACGTAGGATGTGGATTTTTGGTTTACTGGGTCAAAAAAGCCTGCATTAAAGATTGCGATCGCTCGATGCTTTTGGGCAAATTCCTCTACTGTGCTTACCTTCGGCGATAATGCAGGAGTTACCAAAAATCGACTATTAGTAGGAATTAACAAGACATGAGCTATACCTTGGGGCAAAGTGCGCTCAAAGTAGCGGATAGTTTTTGGTGGTGAAGACGCAACGGTTGGGACAACAGAACCAGAGGAATGCAAGATTAACCACATTCCCAAACTAATTAGTGTCATAGCCAGTAGCCAGATTTTTCTCACTTGTTTTTACCAAAATATGGAATTGGGAATTGTCATTCTCCGCGTCCCCCTACCCTTCTCCTATCGGAGACGCTGCGCGAACGGGAACGCTTTCAGCGAACGGGTTCGCAGTCGCCTGCGGAGGGAAACCCTCCTTTACTCGCTGTCTCACCGCGTCCCCTCATCTTTGCACTCCCTCGTCAGATTCATATAGTCGTTTGGTGTATCAATATCAATCGCACCTAATTCAAAAGGAACGCCAAACACTTGATTGAAATGTTTCTTAATCAAATTTCTTGCACCAACATTCTCACCCAAGCTTGCGAGTTCCGAGAAAAATATCTGATTAAACAAAGCAGGTACACCGAATGTTTGTGCATATTGAGAAGCAACGATAGGTTTCCCTGTAGAATGATATCCTGTGACTAAGAGATTAATCACTTCAGCAGAAACGAACGGCTGGTCGCAAACAATAATAACCGCTGCATCTATACTTTCAGAATAATTTGCAAGTGCCAAAATTCCACTTTTAATAGAAGCACTCATGCCCAAATTCCATTGGGGATTTTCCACCACCTGCACATCCGGTTGATTAACTTCAGGAAATATTGCTTGGGCATTAGCCCCCAAAACAACTACTATAGGTCTACATACAGAAGCGATCGCACTTTCAAGCGCATGGCGAATTAAACTCCGTCCCTCATAGGGCAAAAGTTGTTTAGGTGTACCCATACGAGTTGACGCACCCGCCGCCAAAATAATAATGGCAACCATGATCAAAATCTCCCCTCTTGGAAATGGGGAGTGGGGAGTGGGGAGTGGGAGTGGGGAAGAAATTTTCTCCGCGTCCCCGCGTCCCCGCGTCCTCTTCCCCTAAACCCTTATACCCCTACACTCCTAGTTAGTTTTTCCTTAACTTCATGTCGTTGATGAATTGGTGCAGTGCGGTTTCGCAGAAAACCACCACAACGATTTGTCAGCACAGCTTGAATTTCAGCAATCATCGATAAAGCGATCGCTTCAGGCGTGTCTGCACCAATATCAATGCCCACAGGGCCATATAATCTTTGTAGCTGTTCTGTAGTGTAGTCCATACCCTCAGCATGTAAATCTTCGAGTAATCTGGCAGTCCGATGCTTAGGGCCTAAACAACCTATATATACAGCAGGCGATCGCAATAATAATTTGAGAATCTCTAAATCATCTAAATAATTATGAGTCATCACTACAGCAACAGTATATTTATCCACACATACTTGTTGATCTAAAATCTCGCGGCGAGTCAGAATCACCTCATCAGCCATTGTTAAACGTTCTTTGGTTGCCTCATTAGCTCGACAATCAACAATAGTGACATGCCAACCCAAAGCTTTAGCAAACTGCGCTGTTGGTACAGCATCATGGCCTGCACCAAAAATTATCAGGCGTGTGGGTGGTTGAATTACTTCAAGAAAAACATCAACAATACCTGAGAATAATTGATATTTATTAACACTTGAATGTTGATTTTTGAGAGCGATTTGAGCATCTTGAGTCAGAGCAGCAACTAAAGAAGATTCTGCAATATTAGTAGTTATGCTATTATCGAAATTCAGCATGAAGCGTGCCCCGATATTAACATTAACTGTGCCTTCCACACCAAAAACAGTTGCAATAATCCCCGGTTGCTGACGAAAAAAACATTGTTGAATAAAAGCTATAGGATTAAGAGAATTATCTACATCTAGGTGTTCAATTAGTACTTGCACTACACCATTACAAGCCAGTCCAAATCCCCACACAATATCTTCATCAGCATTAGTGTCATAGGTGACAACAATTGGCTGCCCATCTGGCATGGATGAGCGGGTGTGGTGAAAGACATCATTTTCTAAACAGCCACCACTAATCATGCCTATCATTTGCTCTGCTTGTGTGATCAGCATTTTGGCACCTGGTTGACGATAGGTAGAGCCTTTAACATTCACCACAGTAGCGAGAAATACTGGTTCAGCATTGTGTTGACTTTCTGCAAAAGTTGCCAAGATAGCGTGTAGCTCGTTCATTGTTAGGGAGTGGGGAGTAGGGAGTGGGGAACTCGGGGCCCTCTTATGGGTAGGTTTTTTAGATTTGGCGTTTTGGTTGAGGCGGGGACGCGGGGACGCGGTGAGACAGCGAGTAAAGGAGGGTTTCCCTCCGCAGGCGACTGCGAACCCGTTCGCTGAAAGCGTTCCCGTTCGCGCAGCGTCTCCGATAGGAGAAGGGTAGGGGGACGCACAGAAAGATTTCGGAACGAAAAAATAGGTTTTTTCAGACTGAATATGAAAAACCTACCCTTGAAAGGAGTGGGGAGTGGGGAGCAGGGGGAAGGTTATATATAGCTCCCCCTTGCCTCCTGCCCCTTGTTTCTTTTCCATTCTCCATTCCCAATTACAACAACTTGTCAGGTGTGATGGGTAAGTCTCTGATGCGCTTGCCTGTAGCATGGTAAACTGCATTGGCGATCGCAGCTGAAACACCTGTGATGCCAATTTCACCTACACCACGGACTCCGGCGGGGTTGAAGTTGAGGTCTGGTTGCCCAACGAAGGCTACTTGAATGCGCGGAATGTCTGCGTGGGCTGGGAAGTGATAAGTAGCCAAATCGTAAACTACGGGATAGCCGATATTTGGGTCTAGGTGAGACTCCTCCATGAGAGCTTGTCCAATACCCATGATGACACCGCCTCGCACTTGACTGGCTGCTGTCTTGGCGTTGATGACTTGTCCAATGTTCATGACTGACACCCAACGAGTCACTCGTAAGCGTCCGATTTCTTCATCGATGCTGACTTCGCAAAAATGTGCGCCCCAAGATTGGAATGCCCATTTCTTGGCTTCAGCACCGGGGGCGGAGGATGCTGTGGCTTCTAAAGCTGAGCGTCCCGACTGACGGAGATTGGTAAATGCTTCTTGCGCGGTCTTCACTTTCGCAGTTTTGAGGACTTGCTGACAGGCTGACATGACTGCTGGCACAAGGGATGCTGTCATCATGGAGCCACCAGCTAAACCGCCATCAGGTAGTAGGGAGTCGCCCAACTCTACGCGTATTTGTTCGACGGGTAGCCCCAATTCTTCTGCGGCGGTGGCAGCGACTACGGTATACGCACCAGTGCCCATGTCATTGCCAGCGGTGAGAATATGGGCGGTACCATCTGGTAGGAGCCGCACTTTAACTGTGGCTTTACCCCGCAAGCCGGGAAAGGTTGCTGCTGCCATGCCCCAGCCTATGAGTTTACCATCACGGGTGAGCGATCGCGGCTGCTTTGGTCTGTCTTTCCACCCAAATTGCTCTGCACCAACTCGCAAACAGTCGGCAAAGTATTTAGCTGAGAATGGCTGCCCCTTGCGTTGATGTTCCTTGGTTTCGTTTTTGAGGCGCAGTTCTACTGGGTCAATTTTGAGTTGCCAAGCCAGTTCATCCATGGCTGACTCTAACGCCCACAAACCAGGGTTTTCTCCTGGGGCACGCATAAATGTTGGTGTGCCGATGTTTAGGACTGCCAATTCTTGCTTCATTCGCAGATTGGGTGTTGTATACATGACTGGAGTGATACCTGTACACGGTTCCGCGAAAGTATCTACTGGGGAAGTGCTGGATTTGACTTGGTGATCAATCACAGTCAGACTGCCATCAGCAGTTGCTGCCAAGCTGATAAGTTGCTCAGTTTCCGAGCGGTGTCCTGAGTTCGCCGTCATTTGCCGCCGACTGAGAACGACTCGCAGAGGGCGCTTGACTTGGCGAGCCGCCGCCGCGCAGAGAATGCCGTGAGGCCAGGGGAAGGCTTTGCAACCAAAAGCCCCACCCAAAAAAGGTGTAACAATCCGTACCCGTTCTGTTGGTAGCCCAAAGAGTTCTGCATAAGTACGCTGGGTTCCTGCTACCCATTGGGATGGCTCGTAAACAGTGAGTGAGTCTGCATCTTGCCAGTGGGCAATGATGGCATGGGGTTCCATGGGTGCGTGCAGTTCGGTAGAAGTTTTGTAGGTGGCTGCAAATTTGGTTGTGCCACTTGCCATGCCGCTAGTGATGTTCCCTTTCTCAAACTTGAGTTCTTCACCAAATTGGGGTGGAGGCTCTTTCAAGGAGGCTTGTTTGACATCAATTAGTGGCTTTTGGGCTGTATATTCGACCTTGACTAAGTGCGCCGCATCTCGTGCCCGCTCAAAGGTGTCTGCTACTACCAAGCCGATGATTTGCCCTGCATAGTGAACTTTGTTATCTGATAACGGTAAACGAGCTTCGTAGATTTTCGAGGTAACAAAGTCGTTGCTGGGCATGAATACCTTGGGGGCGTTTTTGTGGGTAAAAACTGCGATCACTCCCACAGATTTTTCTGCTGTGCTGGTGTCGATGCTTTTGATTTGCCCATTGGCAATGTTAGCAGTGACAAGATAACCGTGAACTAAATTCGGTATTTGATGTTCAGCGGCGTAGGTTGCTGTGCCTGTAACCTTAGCTCGTCCGTCTTTACGGTTGACGGCAGTTCCAATTACTTTACTCATACGACGCCTCCTCCTTTAGCTGAAACTGTGAGCGCCCGACGTATTGCTCGCTTGGCCATATCAACTTTGAAAGCATTGTGGGTTAGGGGCTTGGCTCCCGCAAGCGCAATTTCTGCTGCTTGTTGAAATGTTGTAGTGTTGGCAGGCTTGCCAATGAGAAACTTTTCTGCTTCTGTGGTTCGCCAAGGTTTGTGAGCGATACCACCCATGGCTAAGCGGGCATTTTTGATTTGCTCACCTGTTAACTCAAGAGCAGCCGCTACTGAAATTAAAGCAAAAGCGTAGGAAGTGCGATCGCGTAATTTCAAATAAACCCCCGATTTGGCAAAGGGCATCGGCCCCAGAGTTACAGCAGTAATTAACTCACCCGGTTCGAGGTTGGTATCTCGCTGGGGTGCGTCCCCTGGTAAACGGTGAAAGTCTGTTAAGGGAATCTGCCGCTTGCCTTTGGGGCCTTCTACATCCACGACAGCATCTAAAGCCGCCAGAGCAACGCACATATCCGAAGGATGCACCGCAAAACACTGCTCACTAGCGCCTAAAATCGCGTGCATTCGGTTGATACCTGTAGCGGCAGGGCAGCCAGTTCCGGGTTGTCTTTTGTTACAGGGGAAAGCAGTATCGTAGTAGTAGGGACAACGGGTACGTTGCAAAAGATTACCGCCCATAGTTGCCATATTGCGGATCTGTTGCGATGCCCCAGCGAGAATTGCCCGTGATAACATCGGGTAGTTGCGGCGAACATCGGGATGATCTGCCACTGCTGTGTTACTTACCAACGCTCCTATACGCAAACCGCCGCTACTTGTGCGTTCAATGCGCCCCATCTCTAAGCGGGAGATGTCGATGAGTTGTGATGGCTCATCCAAAAAAACTTTCAGGCGGTCAACTAAATTTGTCCCGCCTGCGATATACATAGCTTTTTGGTCAGTTTTTGCCCGTTGCAGAGCATCTTTCACCGAGGTAGCGCGGATGTAAGTAAAGTTGTTCATGCCGGCATCTCCTGGAGTTCGCTGATGATCATAGTTGCTGTCGGTGAAGGTGGTTTTTGCCCAGCTACCTGCTGCACTGCCGCGACGATGCCGTTGTAGGCGCTGCATCGACAGAGATTACCGCTCAAGCGCTCCTTAATTTCTGCCTCTGAGAGTTCCGCCAACTGTGGAGGACGATTTAAATCTTGTGTGACTACACTGGCACACCCACGTTTAACTTCTTCAACTAAAGCAACAGATGCACAAATTTGTCCTGGTGTACAGTAGCCGCATTGAAAACCGTCGTTATCAATGAATGCTGCTTGCATGGGATGCAGAGTATCACCCTTTGCTAAGCCTTCGATGGTAACAATTGCTTTACCTTCCTGCATGACTGCTAAAGATAGGCAAGAATAAACACGCTGACCATCAATTAAAACAGTACAAGCACCACACTGACCATGATCGCAGCCTTTTTTACTGCCGACAAGACCCAGGCGATCGCGCAAAGCATCCAAGAGTGTCACACGTGGCTCAATATTTAAGGTTCGTGGTTGGCCATTGACGGTAAGTGTTAGATCCATATTACCTTCCGAGCTTTGAATAACTTCCTTAGCCGCGGTTGTCTGGTTGATAATTGCAGGAGCAGCAATAGCTGTTCCCGCTGCTGTCAGTGCTTGTCCCAAAAAGTTGCGTCGAGATGTTTTTTCTGCTCTCTTTTTAGAAGGTTCCATTAATTTTATTCCTCTAGCCTGCATTAAAGCTTTGGTTCTTTAAATGCTCTTTAGTTTCTTCTCTGAATCAAAGTTTAACAAGTAAAGAGAATTTAGATAACAGTTTAAATAATATCAAACCTAAGATAGATATTTTTTATTCTTCAGATAGAATCTTTGCTCATAAAAGTCAAGTATAGAACCCCAAAATTAGCAAAACTCAATCAAAGTTACCTATACCAAATGAATTGGTATAGCCATAAAAAAGCCTTCTTGCAAAGTTCGACGGGACGGAAACCGACCCGGCCGACTTTGCGCTGCAAAACGCAGGCAGAATAATTATTTAAAAAAGCTTAGTTACGTGTGACAAGTTCTTTTGTTACATTTTTTTTCATGCAGTCTTGAACGACCTGAGCATAGTTAACAGGTTCATAATACAGAATAATGAATTTCTGATAAATCTGATGTTCAAGAGCTTCGTACCCTACAAGATGCCATTCATGATTGGAATTGTCATAGTGTCCAAACGTTTGAACGCTCCACAAATTACCTTTCTTTTTATCAAGATTAGATTCTATTTCTTGGATAAAAATATCAGCATCATAACAACCGCTTCCACCACCATCAAGCATAACTGATGGGCTATTAGGTAACGGGAGATTAATGTAGAAAAAGCTTGGTGGATTATTTTCCCAAATCTCTAAAAGTCTTGACTTTACGTTCATATTTAAACTCCTTTATCGGTACAATACCAGACACCTTTTTTTAGAAAGACTCTAAACTTTTTAGCAATAGACCCTTGTAAAGACGTTCCATAGCACGTCTCTACTCACAGATTTATAATCATCATGTGTTGAGGCGATCGCTTTGACGATATCTTTCTCATAACCGCCAATCAGGATATCATTGCGATCGCCTTACTGTATTCTGCATGGGTTAGTAATGAAATTTCTAGGGATTGATTTAGGTTGGAAATCCCAACCAAGCGGACTATGCTGCTTAGAATTGATAGATGGACAACTCCAACTACTGGATTTAGATCGTCAAGAATTCATTGCAGATATCCTCACCTGGATTGATAAATGCGTACAACCAGACGAACCAGCCATCATCGCCGTAGATGCACCTACCTTGATCCCCAACGCTACTGGGAGTCGCCTCCCCGACAAACTCACCCATAAGCACTTTGGCAAATATCACGCCGGATGCTACCCAGCCAATCAAAACCTCCCCTTCGCAGAACGTACCATCAACTTTGGACTAGAATTAGAATCTCGTGGTTTTGCCCACGCACCCACCATCGAACCACAAAAACCCGGCAGATATCAAATAGAAGTTTTTCCGCATCCAGCAATAGTGCATCTATTTGGCTTAGAACGCATCCTCAAATACAAAAAAGGACGCCTCAATGAGCGTCGCTTAGAACTAAGCAAACTTTATAATTACATTCTCGACATTTTACCTACTTATCAACCTCCTCTGCGCTCTGTGCGCCTCTGTGGTTCGTTCCCTTGCGAAATTCCTACCACAGGTGCAACCCTCAAAGCAGCCGAAGATAAACTAGATAGTCTCATCTGTGCGTATGTTGCTGCATACTGGTGGTATTGGGGAGAACAACGTAACCTAGTACTAGGCGATCGCACTACTGGTTACATTGTCGTCCCCCAAAGAATCGTAGTTTTGGGCGATATAGAATTCGCTACTACACAGGCGAAGTCCACCTCCGTGGACTAACCAAAAACTATGTTTTTCAAACCCACAGAGGTGGGTTTTGTTTGTGTAGCCAAGCCAGTGCGTTGGGGAAACACTGCGTTGCGCGGGTTAAGAGCGTTGAAGCAAGTGTTGTCGGCTTTGCCGACTTGTAGACGCCCGGAGGGCGGCTTCCCACAGGGTAGCAACTGGCGCGCGATTTCTAATCGCTTTACTCTGCCCAAGCAATCAATCTTGGTTCATAAGGACTAGACAAGTATTGATTTTTCGGCAACACACGCAAAGACAAGCCTTGCAAACCAGAGGTGGTATAAGTGATGTTGGCAGTGTAAATACTTAGTTTTTGTGTATCCTCTCCTTGGTAATCCATGATCACTGGCACAGCGTTGACAATCTCACCGTTGGCATCGATCGCACCTTGATATAACTCTACCTGCACATCATCATTAGTCATAGTTGCTAAATCAAGCTGGGCTTTGACGGCAACGGTTTGATTAACTTCGATGTCTGATGCTGCGGATACGTTGATATCTTTGATTTTGATATTAAACCAATGTTCACTGAGTTTTGCTTTCCAAGCAGCGAGTTCTTTAGCAGGGGCGTAGTTATCGATAGTTAAAGTATGATAGCGATCGCTGGCTGGGAAATAAGCCCGCCCAGCATATTCTCCCACCATCCGCGCTGTATTGAAAAACGGACAATTCAGCCGAATTGCATCTTTCATTTTGGCAACCCAAGGACGGGGTAAGCCATCGGTATCGCGGTGATCATAAAATAGGGGTACAACTTCCTTCTCTAGCAAATCATAGAGAGCGTTGGCTTCGACTTCATCCTGATAATTGGGATCTTCGTAATTCTCTCCATGTCCAATTGCCCAACCTGTGCGGACGTAATCAGCTTCATCCCACCAGCCATCTAGAACACTTAAATTGGGTAATCCATTCATTGATGCTTTCATGCCGCTGGTACCAGAGGCTTCGCGGGGACGACGCGGTGTGTTTAACCAAATATCGCAACCCGCCACCATCAACCGCGATATGTGAATGTCGTAGTTGGGAACAAACACCACTTGTTTTTCTAAGTGTTGTTCGCGGATAAAGTGGTTGATATCGCGGATGAGTTCTTTACCGGGAATATCTTTCGGGTGTGCTTTACCAGCAATCACAAATTGGACTTTGCGGTGTTTGTTACCTAGCAAAATCCGTTTGATGCGTTCTAAATCGCGCATCCACAAGGTAGCACGTTTGTAGGTGGCAAAGCGACGAGCAAAGCCAATTGTTAAAGCATAGGGATCTAAAACTTCTTGTGCTTGGACAATTTCTGAGGAAGAAGCGCCGCGATCGCGTAAGTGCTTGACTAAATGTTCGCGAACATACAAAATCATATCCAAACGGCAGCGTTCGTGATTCCGCCATAATTCCTCATCAGGAATTGCATCCATCCGTTCCCATAATGGGCTATCTATTGATGCTGATGACCAATTTGGCCCTAAGTAGCGATCGTACAACTCTTGAGTTGATTTCGCCACACAACTACGGGCGTGAACGCCGTTAGTAATTGCAGCGATAGGTACTTCCTCCACGGGGACTTTCTTCCATAACCCTTGGAACATTTGCCGTGACACCACACCATGCAGCTGTGCCACCCCATTAGAAAATGTCGCCATTTTCAGGGCTAGCACCGCCATACTAAAGGGTGCAGACAAATCGCCTGTATTCTCGCGTCCCAGTCCTAAAAATTGCTCTTTGGGTAAGTCAAAGATATCTGCATAGTAGCCCAGATAGTACAAAATTTTGTCAGGGGCGAACAAGTCAATTCCCGCTGGTACTGGTGTGTGGGTAGTAAAAATGTTGCTAGAAGAGACTATTTGTTTAGCTTGGGCATAATCTAAACCCTCTTCTTGAATTAAGATGCGAATGCGCTCTAGGGCGGAGAAGGCAGCGTGACCTTCATTCATATGGTAGGCTGTAACCTCATATCCCAAAGCTTTGAGCATCTGCACACCACCAATACCCAGCATGATTTCTTGGTGGATACGCATATCAATGTCGCCACCATACAACTGATCTGTGATGTCGTGATCGTAAGCTTTGTTGGGTTCAATGTTGGTGTCCAACATATAAAGTGGCACCATTCCCACCTGCACACGCCAAACTCTGGCGTATACCTTGCGTCCTGGATAGTCTACAGCAATCCGCAATTCTGAGCCATCGGGATTACGCTCTAGGTGCAAAGGCATATTATAAAAATCATTGATGGGGTAGCGTTCTTGCTGCCAGCCATCGGCGTTGAGATACTGGGCAAAGTATCCTTGTTGGTAAAGTAAGCCGACACCTACTAACGGTAGTCCTAAATCACTAGCGGATTTGAGGTGATCCCCCGCCAGAACACCCAAGCCTCCAGAATAAACAGGTAAACAATCTACAAGTCCAAATTCAGCCGAAAAGTAAGCGTAGCATTCTTTTGGTTTGTTGCTGCGTTGCTTTTGATACCAAGTGCGTTCTTGAAGATAGTCTTCTAATTGGCGAAAGGCCCGATCCATTTGCGCTAGAAAGCCTTCATCTTCAACAACTTCCAAAAGCCGTGCTTGACTGATTGTACCTAACATCAATACAGGATTATGACGACTAGATTCCCACAAGTCAGCATCTAAGCGACGAAATAAATCTTTGGTCTCAACGTTCCAATCCCAGTGCAAGTTCTGTGCCAGCCGCCGCAGCGGTTCGAGTCGCGGCGGTAGGGAGGGGGAAACGTTAAATGTGCGAATTGGCTGCATAGGTTGGCAAAACTCCAAGGTTAGCTATGGTTATTGTTTACTGTCTTTTCCCAATGTTGCCAATTCTTTATACTGTGTTTGTAATAATGCCATGACTTTGTTAAGCATTGAGAATTATTCTACTCCTCGCTGCTATGGTTTACACCAAAGATGTTTTTAATTCTAGGCGTTATCTTAAACCAAGTGCTAATTTTATAAAAATTTAATTATTCGCTGAGTTAATTTTTTATTTAGATTTAATTATTTTTTAATAAAAATTCAGTTAAAAAAAAGATCAGGGCTGCGCTGAAGTTACCCAAGCAAAATTTGAAGAAAATCTAAAATTTTACCAAGCAGTTGATTAGGCGATCGCCAACTGCTTGGTATCAAAAGTATACAATAACTTAGTCATGCAACATTATTAAGCACCTAAAGGAGGTTGGTCTTTGGTATTTTTCGACATACTCAAAGCAATAGCAGCGGCATAAGCAATTTCTGCTGCTATTTGATAAGCAAGTTTAATATTTGAGGAAGTGTCTTTATTTTGAGAAGAGAATGCAGCTTTTTTGCGACGCGATTCTTGCTTCACCTCACCCGCACTGACAGCTCGTTGCAAAATAATCCAGGCATCTAAATCTTCAGAATCGTAGTTATTTTGAATAAGCGATCGCATCCTATCTTCAGCAGCAGCGCTCAAATAGCCTGTTTTTAAAGCTTCTTGGACAATTTCTTGCATAAGAATCATATATGAAACCAAATGTGTAAGTCAAAATTAATACTCAGATCAGTCTAATATTCTTTTATGGAATCCCCTTGAAAACTAGAGTATATTTAATATTTCATTCAATAAGAATTTATAATGAGCCATGTCACGCACGCATCACCCGCTTGGCTCACCTGATTGGGTGATTTACAAATTTTTCAATATGAGTAAAATACTCTGCGCTACAAACTAAGGGTGTCATACCGCCAGTCCCTTTTACAAACCTATATGTAACCTATTTAGCACCAAAATTATCACGATGAATAAAAAGCTACATAATGGCGATCGCTAAAGTAAAAAAATTAGCCAATTAGTGTTTTTTAATTGTTAAGTAATCATCAAAATTGGCCTGATAAAAGTATTCCACAAAAAATAAAATATGTTATGGTTAGAAGCAACTGTTATCAAAGTTCACTCATGTCGTCAGGAGTGTGATTTTGTTAGTTAGTTTGTAAATCATCCGTGTGCAACATGATTGGAGCAGCATACTCTAGAAATTCGTTGCAAGAAAGTCGTCATAGCAATCGGGGAAGCGCTTACTTGTTTGCACCGATGGTTAACTTCAATGTGATGGCTGAAGTGGGAGACACTCCACCCTAAAAGGGTTTTACTTGAGCAAAGCTCCCGGAAAAATTCAACAATAACTACATTTAATGGTAGGCAGAAAATTTACCTAGCCTTTAAAATTACATATATAAATGTAGTTGTGTTAGAAAATAGCTTATTAATTTGAGTTGTTTAAAAAACTCAAAAAAACCTGGTGAGTAAATAGACTCCAGGTAAACAACTCTATTTATAATTAAATGATAAGCTTTGGAAATTTTCCGGATAAACAAGATTTTAGCCTGTCTAAACCAGCAAATTTTCATATTTGACAATTTAATAGTTTGAGGTTTGACTCGACAATGCAATGATATTAGCTGATTAATTAGTTCAGCAACAATAAGCAATATCATTACATACCCTTCAGGATAGGGAACAGGGATAAAAACTTTAGTTGTGGGTACAGAGCCGCACTCCAAAAAAGATGTTTTGAAAAACAGTGTAATTGTTTTAATGTCACTATTTGCAAGTAGGTTCCCCTATTAAGCGTTGCCGTTCCCTGTACCCTTTGAATTAGATCGTCAAACCTAAACTTAAGTTTTCCATTATTTGGCAAACTATCTAAAAATATGTAAACTTGCCGGAACGCAATCAATTGTACTTAAAAATTGATATATACCAGCGTGATTGGTATGAGTAGCAGGCAGAACCAAACCCAAATCAATTCTCCAGAACGTCAACAATAGTTTACTTGAGAGATATTTAGCCATGAGCAACAAGCAATATTCCTCAAAATGGCAGCGCCTGCAAGAAGTTTTAATCATTACCTTATTAGGTGATATTCCGACAATTGCTCTAGGGCCAAAAATCAGAAAGTTGATATATCGTAGTATTTTTGCAAATATAGGTAGACAAATATATATCCAAAATGGAGTAGAGTTTATCGGTACTTCTGGGATTGAAATTGGCAATGAAGTATATATTTTCAGAGGTGTACGCATAGACGGCAGAGGACACAGAAATAATAGAGTTTATCTAGGTAATAAAGTCGCAATTGAGCGTAACGTTGATATAGGGTGTTTGGAAGATACTGTCATTCACATTGATGAAGAAACCTTTATTGGCCCTAGCGTGTGTATTGAGGGGCCAGGAGATATAAAAATTGGCAAGCACTGCCTAATTGCAGGTCACTCAGGGATATATGCAAATAATCATAATTTTGCAGATCCCATAGAACCAATCAAAAATCAAGGTATAACTCGCAAGGGAATTGTGATTGAGGATAATTGTTGGCTAGGACATGGAGTTACAGTTCTAGATGGCGTTACCATCGGTCAAGGCAGCGTCATTGGTGCGGGAGCAGTTGTGAACAAAGATATTCCTCCCTTTTCCGTTGCTGTAGGTACACCAGCACGAGTCATTAAAAGCCGACTTGCAAGAGTGGGAGTGGGAGAAATGAGGGAGATAAGGAAGTAATTTTCTCCATGTCCCCGCGTCCCCGCGTCCTCGTCCCCAGTCCCCAGTCCCCAGTCCCCAGTCCCAGTCCCCAGTCCCCAGTCCCCAGTCCCAGTCCCCAGTCCCCAGTCCCCAGTCCCCACAATTTGTGTTATGACTGAGAGGCGATGTTTGACAACAGGTGGAAACCTTTGCTGTTATTCAACGTCACGACAATGGCAAACTTACACATAACTTTTTTGTTTGAAAAAAGCTAAATATGCGACAAAACCTAGTAATCGCAAGATGGTAACTCAAACTTGAGTATGATAAAAAGTTCTCCACGCTAACTAGAGTCCTCCAAAAAAGGGACAAGATTTGGGTAATATATAGGAGCTATCTTTTCTGCATGGCAGATTCTGAGAGAAACCCTCTTTGTCATACCCCTTGGAGATTTTTTATGGTGACATTAAAAATTGCTGTTTATATTGTTGTTGCCTTCTTCGTGACTATCTTTATCTTCGGATTTTTGTCGAATGACCCAGCTCGTAACCCCGGTCGTCGGGATTCGGAGTAAGGCGACTAATCCGCAACTACCGGAAGGCGGAAAAAATAGACGCCATAAACACTAAGCAAAACTTATGTACAAACTTACATGAGTTGAGAAAAAGATTGAAGGCAAAGGAGAAGAATTATCCTTTGCTTCTCCCTTACCAAGCTTCTCCAAAAAGTCTAGTGTCCTACTCCGGATAGCTTGCTGCAAGTAGGCAGAAGGCAAAAGTCGGAAGGCAAAATGTAGAATTGATCCTTCCGGCTGCCATTTGGCTGTTTGTTAGCTCGATTTTTCTCTGATATGCTTCATCCTGTTCCGCCGCCTGCTTTTCCTTCTATCGTTAAACCTGCCCAACCCGCAAATCCCATCGCATCTGCTGGTAAATTCAACTTCCATTCAACTATTGAAACTAAAACGCCAAAAAGCCAAGAAAAACCCCAGCAGCAAAAATATCTACCTCAGTTAGCAAGTGCGACCGACAATGGGAATTATCGGCATCTATCAACTCCTATCAACACAACTCAATTAGTTGCTGAAACCCCATCTTTACCAAGTACCTCAGAAACATCACCAGAATTTTCACCCCTTACTGCTTCTGGGAGTGCTGTATTATTGGGCGAACCGCTGACAATTGGTAATCCTATGCAAGAGGTGACAGCCTCTGCGGCGCAAGTATTAGCCAATAAATTAACTCAACAAAGAAAGCAAAGTCATAATCCTGCACAACAATCTCCAGGAAAAATCAATCTCTCTGAATCTGCTTTAGATAATGCAGCAAATTCTCAGTCGATCAAAAATACTATAGAATTCAAGTCTCGCAAATCGACAAATCAACCTTCAACACCCATCACGATAGAATTTGAGTCAGATATTCAACAAGCTCAACTACCTGCATCTACACTACAATCTCAACCCACAAAACAGCCACAAAGTCAACCACCTAGTACAAATGTGCCGCCAGTCAGACCTAGAGTGGTAGAAGTGACTTCAGATAAGCAAGAGTATGATGAGCAACGGCGAATTATTACGGCTGAAGGCAATGTAGTGGTGCGATTTGATGAGGCGGTTGTGGATGCCGATCGCCTACAAGTGAGTTTGGATAATTTGATTGCTGTGGGAGAAGGCAACGTCGCCTTAACAAGGGGCGATCAGGTACTGCGGGGACAACGTTTTACTTATAACTTTGTCCAAGATACTGGCGAACTGCAAAATGGTAGAGGAGAGATTTATGTACCCTCCGCTCAAACGGATTTTGCTTTCTTGCCAACTGATGTGACAGCAGGTGGAGTACCCAAGCGTCCGCTAAGCGATCGCATCAGGGCCAATCAACCCACTTCAGGTGTCGGCAGTCCTGGAGGACTGAATATCACCTCGGGACGAACTGAGGGTAGCAATGTCCCACCGCCAAGTACAGGAGGTGAAGTTAATCGCCTACGATTTGAAGCCCAAACAATTGACTTCTATCCGCGAGGTTTCCAAGCCAGAGATGTGCGAATTACCAATGACCCTTTTTCACCCCCAGAATTAGAGTTGCGTGCATCTAAAGTTACTCTCACGCGGGAGTCTCCCTTGGTAGACCGTGTTAATACACAGCAACAACGTTTAGTATTTGACCAAAAATATTCCGTACCTATCCCCGTAGATGGGCAGACTATTGATCGTCGAGAGCAGGAAGTTACCCCGGCAATAGTCTCTCCTGGCTTTGATGGAGATAAGCGGGGTGGTTTATTTCTGGAGCGCGGTTTTGTGCCGATTAATACAGAACAGGCACGCTGGACAATTACGCCGCAATTTTTAGCTCAAAAAGCTGTGCAAGAAGGCCCTAATGACATAGCAGCGTTATTTGCGGTGAAATCAAAGTTAAACGTTGTTTTGAGTCCACAAGCTGTAATTGAAGGTTCTGGTGATTTAACTAGCTTAGACTTAAACAAAGTCGAAGAAAATTTGCGGGCAAGTCTGCGATTACGCCAGTTATTAGGCGATCGCAATCCCCATACATTGAATTTAGAATATAGCTACCGCGATCGTCTCTACAATGGCACACTTGGTTTTCAAACCGTCCAAAGCAGTCTTGGCGGCGTCATCACATCTCCTGTGATTCCTTTGGGTAAAAGCGGTATTAATCTTAGCTATCAAGGAGGCGCTCAGTATATCAATGCCAACACAGATCGTCTAGACTTGCTAGAAACGAATCGGGATAATGATCGCATTTCGCTAGGTCGCTTACAAGCTAGTGCCGCCTTGAGTACAGGCATAGTACTATGGCGCGGGAAACCATTGCCACCTACGCCAACCCAAGGATTACGGTATACACCTAATCCAGTAGTGCCTTATTTACAAGCGATCGCTGGCGTTACAGGTACTACTAGCTATTACACTAACGGTGATAATCAAACTACTCTGATTGGTACGATTGGCTTAGAAGGACAGGTTGGTCATTTTTCTCGTCCCTTTTTCGACTACACCGCTTTTAATATCCGCTATTCTCAAGGTATAAACAGTGGATTATCCCCATTTTTGTTTGATCGCTCCGTTGACAATAGAGTGTTAAGTGCTGGAATATCACAGCAAATTTACGGCCCATTTCGCTTAGGCTTTCAAACAACAATTAACTTAGATACAGGAGAAGAAAGTAGTACAGATTACATATTAGAATATAATCGTCGTACCTATGGCATCACTTTGCGTTATAACCCGGTGTTGCAATTAGGCGGCTTTAGCATCCGCATTAGTGACTTTAACTGGACTGGTGGCACCGATCCCTTTTCTAATGATGAGGTGAAGCCAGTTGTGGGTGGCGTGCGACAAAATAATTAAATAATTCGTAATTCGTAATTCGTAATTCGTAATTCGTAATTAAGTTTTGTAATAGGGATTTAACGCGCAGTTGTTCATGGGGGAAACCACGCCACTTGCTTTAATCCGGGAAACCCGTCCAACGCAGTGGCTCCCCAAGATCACACTGCCTCAACTTTGTAAGACAACCCCAACACAAAACTTGCTGATTATAGAACTGGGGGACTTAAACCTACGGAACTCGTTAAATTTTATCCCAAACCTTAGCATAATAAGTATTAAAGAAATATCTTGGATTACTTATGAGTTTGTCAGATCTCCCCAATCTTTGGGTTCCGTTAGCACTTCTAGGTTTAATTGTGCTTGCTGCGGTGTTTTTTAGTATCAACGATTAGAAATCGCGTCTACACAGACAAAATCCATCTACCCTTGTTTTGTCGGAGATGCTCTTGCTAGCTTGCTTCCCTAAAGAAGTACGAAATCGCTAAGGGTGAACGTGGGTTTAATAGTTTTGATTTTGTGTTAATTCGCAGAGGCGGACTTTGCTTGTATAGTAGCGAATTATATTCGCTCAAAAGTTTTAAAACAACCTCTACTGTTTAGATTGAATTCGCTGTAATAAATCATAAAAAGATTGCCAGTTATCTTCTTGAGCGATCGCATCCCAAACAGATTCTATAATAGGTCTTAACAATGCTGTTTGAGGATTTTGCTCTGCCAAAGTTTGAGCGATCGCATTCATATTTTCTGGGTCAAAATCATTCAAAATTTTATGGTAAAGTATACACCAATTAT
Organism: Desmonostoc vinosum; assembly: GCF_059505385.1. Lineage (NCBI taxonomy): Bacteria > Bacillati > Cyanobacteriota > Cyanophyceae > Nostocales > Nostocaceae > Desmonostoc > Desmonostoc vinosum. The sequence goes on along the minus strand of NZ_JCACKM010000205.1, from coordinate 98,655 downwards.
CAAAAATTGCTGATGTGCCCAATGCTGGCACAACATCTGAATTATTCAAGACAAAAGCTGGTTCATCCCGCCATTTAGATGAAAAGGTACGAGCCATTTCATAAAAGAACTGATGATAGCCAACTTGGCTTTCTTGCAAAAATGCGATCGTTAGATGCAAAAGTTCATCAGCTTGTGGATGTTGCAACTCTATAAAGCCTAACTTTTTCAACATCAAAGCCTTGTACTCAGCATGATAATCCTGATGAAAGCTAGCTAATCCTGCCTCCAAATCCCCTTTATCAATCACCGCTTTCAAAGGTTCCTGGAGCATTTCTAAATTTAACTGACAAATACTTGGTTGCTGACTGTAACAATAGCGTCCATAATAATCAAAATATGCAGCTATAAAATATGGGTCATAAGTAGGAATAAACGCATAAGGGCCATAGTCAAAGCTTTCTCCGGTAATTGACATATTGTCGGTATTAAGAACCGCATGACAAAAGCCAACTGCCATCCATTGTGCTACTAATTTGGCAATTCGTTTCACTAATTCTGCATAAAACAGAGCATACTTATCTTTTTCGGTGTTGAGATCTTGGTAATATTGCTCAATTACATGGTCTAGCAGCTTTTTAGTCAAATCTGGACGCTGAAAAAAATGCAATCGCTCAAAAGTACCAAAGCGAATGTGTGACATACTCATTCTGATCATCACAGATGAACGGGTTGGTGAAGGTTCATCTCCACGCCACAGTGATAAACCTGTTTCAATCATGCTGAGACAGCGGGAAGTGCGTACTCCCAAGTAGTGTAATGCTTCCGCTGCCAGAACTTCCCGTACCCCACCCTTGAGTGTTAGCATTCCATCACCACCACGAGAGTAGGGCGTTCTCCCAGAACCTTTTGTGCCAAAATCGTATAGTTCGCCATCAACAGCGCGTACTTGTCCGTAGAGAAAGCCTCTACCATCACCCAAGCGTGAATTATATTCACCAAATTGATAGCCGTGGTAACGTAGTGCTAATAAGGGTTTGCGCTCTTGAAATTTGCCAAAGGCTGTGATGAAATCTTCGTCTGTGACTGTTTGGGAATCTAACCCCAAACGAGGTAACAGTGCATTGTTGCGCCAACGTAAGATGTGTTGAGGAAATTCCGCCGCCACAACTTCGTCATAGTAGTCATTGCCTAGAGATTCTAAGGCAGGTTCGTAGTTGAGGGTAAGAAAAGGATTGCTAGAATTCTTGTTGTTTGGAGTTTCAGCCAGAGTCATTACGAGCAAAGCTTAATTTATTTCTTCCTTTAATACTACCTCTGGCATCAGCATCGACAAAGAAAGCCACCTATATCTAAATATGGCAGCGCCATAATCATAATTTGGAACGCATAATGAATAAAGTTTTGCAATTAAAAAATAAATTAACTCAACTGGCAACTTTAGACGCCACATTTCAGGTATTTGGTTCAGAATCACACCAATATCAACTTAATCCTTGTTTAAGTGAAACAGATATTCAAATATTTGAAACAAAATACAAAATTACGCTACCCAGTGATTATCGCAACTTTGTATTAGAAATTGGTAATGGTGGTGCCGGCCCAGGATACGGTTTATACAGAATGCCTGGAATTACATATGAAAACACAATTTTGGTAACACCGTACCCACAAAATTGTAAAATTCTCTCCCAACCATTTCCTTTTGCAGAGGCCTGGAATAATTTAGATTTAATAGTTAAAGATGATGCAGATATTTCTGTTAACAATGATGCCTATTTTAATGAGCAGTTTATTCAAGGTAGTATAGCGATCGCTCATTATGGTTGTGGGATTTATGCAATATTAATTATCACCGGAGAGCAGCAGGGAAATATCTGGATCGATGATCGTACTAATGACAATGGTATATATCCCGCTTCCTTAAACTTCTGTCATTATTTCCATAATGCCGATCCCGATGAGTATCATCCAATTAGTGATGATAAAAAAGCCTTGAGTTTTTATAATTGGTATGAAGATTGGCTCAATAGAAGTTTAGAGCAAATTCGTTGAAATGGGGAGTAGGGAACACGCGGGGACGCTGAGAAACTTTCATTTACATTCCCCTCGTCCGCATGTCCCCGCAAGGACGGAGGCATACTATGAGAAGAATCTCCACAACCAGTGCTTGGTTTTTCTCGAATATTAATTGAAGCAGGAGAGTTAATAGAACTTCATACAGTATAAAAGTTATAATACGAGCCTAGATCTAGGAAAAAGTTTGAATAAATGGCAAAATTAACATTTTATTTGCAGATTTAAAATGCACGTTATTACTCGTAAACGGTTGAATGAATTTGCTAAAATTCATCCAGATACGAAAAATGCTCTAGCTCAGTGGTATCAATTGGTAAAAAGAAATGAGTTTGCCTCATTTGTTGAACTGCGAGAAATTTTTCCATCAGCAGATCAGGTTGGTAAATTGACTGTATTTAACATTGGTGGAAACAAAATTAGACTTATTGCTGCAATTCATTACAACCGCCAAAAGGTTTACATTCGATCTGTGTTAACGCATTCAGAATACGATGAAAGAAAGTGGAAGGAATAATGCAAAGTTTTAACCTTCACAAAGCTATCGTTGCTTGGTCATCCATTGCTGAAAATGTTTTTGTTCCTCATACTGAGGAGGAATATGAGCGATTGGTTGAGATGCTAGATTATCTCATTGATCAGGTTGGTGAAGATGAGAGTCATCCGCTTGCTTCTCTGATGGAAGTTATTGGTGTTTTAATTGAAAAATACGAGGATGAATACGTTCCTCATTTAGAGGATATTGCTTGAAACCAAGCTTTTTCCTGCAATTTACGATTTTTCTAAAATTGCTACTAGCTTAACTCCATATTCTGCTTCAAATATGCCTTTTTTATAATCTAAACTCCAAAGTTCTAAAGCACAATCATCATCAGGTTGAGATGGATAAATTAGCAGATTAAACTGCTGAAATTGTTGATAATAATCACACTGCACTCTTGCGATCGCACCAATTTGTCTACGGTCAAGTGCAACCGCTAATCTTAAAATTGCACTCAATTGACTAACAACTTGTCGGTGCTTTTTACTCAACAAGTTTTTATAATTTTCGTGCTTTTTCTTGGGCGGAGATTTGCGGTGATATCGCGCTAAATTGGCAATCACTTCTATTTCGGTTTCGGTATAACCAAGTAATTCCCCATTGCGAATTAAATAGTAAGAGTGCTTATGGTGAGCTGAATGATTGATGTAGTGCCCGCAATTGTGTAATATGGCAGCTGCCCATAACATCTGTCGTTCGTCTGCTCCCCAATGGTGTAATGTACCTTGAGTTTGATCAAATAAACTCAGAGCAAATACTGCCACGCGATCGCTATACTCTAAGTTAATGTGGTACTTATTTGCCTGTTTCAGCACACTCCGTTGGCGAATCGAACTCTGGTACCGCAGCCGATCTTCTATTAAACCGTGGGTAAGCATCCAGTCAACAATTACACCTTCGCGCAGAGAGCGTTCACATAAAGTGACCGAATCTACACCTAAAAGAATCATTGTTTCCTGTAATATTACTGCTCCTGCTAGTATAACTTCAGACCGCTTCTCAGGCATCCCCGGTATCGCAGCCCTTTCAGAGTTATTCAGTTTTCGTAAACGATTCACCCACTCTCGCAAGTCTTTAAGACTAAATTGGTAGCCATTGAGAGTTGAAGGAACAGCACCAGATTTTTCCCGCGCATGAATTAACGCGAGTGTTTCGATAGTGCCTGATGTTCCCACCAACCGAGGAGATTCACCAAACTCAATATTTGCTAGCACCTCGTCTACAGAACGTTCCAACATTCCACGTGCATAGGCTTGTAAGTATTGAAACTCGGAATTGCTAATGGGGTCAGTGTTAATTAACTCACCAGTAAGTCGCACTGCACCAACTTTAGTACTAGTAAGACTACGTGGTTGATGACTGTCCCCCAAAATAATTTCTGTAGAACCACCACCAATATCAACAATCAGGTGAGGCTGGTTGTGAAATTCCATCCCCGACAGTACGCCTAGATAGATACGTCGCGCTTCTTCTTGACCAGAAATCAGGTCAACGCATAAACCTAACTCAGATTCTACTTTTTGTAAAAAATCTTTACCATTAGGTGCTTCTCGCACAGCACTAGTTGCCACAGCAACAATTGTTTCAGCATCAAGAGTTTTGGCAACTTCTTGAAAGCGTCTTAGAGCAGCGATCGCCCTTTCAATTATCTCGGGTTTCAGCTCTCCAGTAGTCAGATTGCGATCGCCCAACCTAACAGTTTCTTTCTCTCTGGCGATCATACTAAAAGCTGGCAAAGCAGGGTCAATTTTCACCACCACCATATGTAGTGAATTTGTCCCTAAGTCAATGGCAGCAATAATCCGGTGTTGCTTAACTGGTTGAACTGTCATAGTCTCCCAGTCAGCCGAAGAAACCAAATTCAGCATTTAGATTCTCTCTCTATTCAGGAATGATATTCAAAGGGAACGCTTAACACTTAACACTTAACCTATGTTTAAAAACGGTAAAAATACTCACCCTACCTTTGATCAATCAAGTGGCTATTGAGATTTAGCCTGAGTTGCCACTTTTAGTGAAATAGCAAATAAAGATATTCTATAGATGGGAATGGGGAATAGGGAATAGGGAATTGTCATTTGTCATGACGCGACGCTCCTGTGTCGCTCTAAGCGAAGCTATGCCGCAGGCTTTACGCTGACGCTCGTACCTCGCTACCGCTTCGCTATCGCGGACTCGCTACCGCTACGCTAACGTCATTTGTTATTGATTATTCTCCGCGTCCCCGCGTCCCCGCGTCCCTGCGTCCCCGCGTCCCCGCGTCAACCAAAACGCGAAATCTAAAAAACCTACCCATAAGAGACTCCCCAACCCCATGCTAGGAACGCCAGAACAAAATCAACAACCCATGTGGCTTATCATTATTCGCCTTCTGAGGTGGCATAAACCGGAAGGACGCTTAATTTTGATGATTCCTGCCCTTTGGGCTGTATTTCTAGCCGCTTCTGGCAAACCACCTTTACCTTTGGTGGGTGTGATTATGTTAGGTACTCTGGCTACAAGTGCCGCTGGCTGTGTTGTCAATGATTTATGGGACAGAGATATTGATCCAGAAGTGGAGAGAACACGCGATCGCCCCTTGGCATCTCGCGCTCTTTCTGTAAAAGTTGGTATTGTTGTGGCGATTATAGCGATGATATGTGCAGCTGTTCTCGCCTTTTATCTCAATCCTCTGAGTTTTTGGTTATCTGTGGCAGCTGTGCCTGTGATTCTACTTTATCCGGGTGCGAAGCGAGTCTTTCCTGTTCCACAATTGGTGCTGTCGATTGCTTGGGGTTTTGGTGTATTGATTAGCTGGAGTGCTGTCACTCAAACCCTCTCTCAAGCAACGTGGCTTTTGTGGGGTGCAACTGTACTGTGGACATTAGGATTTGATACAGTTTATGCCATGAGCGATCGCGAAGATGATCGGCGCATTGGTGTTAATTCTAGCGCCCTCTTTTTTAGCAACTATGCCCCCATAGCCATTGGTATTTTCTTCGCTGGCACAATCTCGTTATTAGCTTGGCTAGGGGTTTTAATCCACCTTCACTTGACTTTTTGGATTACCCTAGCAATTGCTGCTGCTGGTTGGATTTGGCAGTGTCTGCGACTTAGCCAGCCCAATTTACCCAACCCTGCTTATGGTGAGATGTTCAAGCAAAATGTGTGGATTGGTTTTATTTTACTTGCTGGTATGATTACTGGGTCTTTGTAGCCAACTCTGTTGCTTTTGTCTTGGGTTAATTTGAGCAGAGGGAACCTCTGCAACGCACTGGCTTACTTTGCACCCCTCTGCGTTTAAAAAACACTAGCCCGGAACTCTGTGTTTCGAGCTAGCAATGATTTTAAATTAACCTAAATCACTTGTGACCGTTACCATTACCACCATTGCCATTGGTTTGCAAAACACGTTCAGCAAGTTTCTCCGGCACTTCTTGGAGATGGTCATATTCCCAGTGGAAAGAACCAACACCGAGAGTCAGCGATCGCAACTCGACAATAAAGTTTTGCATCTCTGCTTGCGGCAAGTATGCAGAAACATTATCCCAGCCTGACCAATCATTTTTACCCTCGTAGCCTAAAATCTGTCCACGTCTGCCACTGAGCAATTGCAGCACCTTAGAAGTAAATTCGCTAGGTGTGATTACTTGCACGCGCAAAATCGGTTCCAACAGGGTAGGTTGAGCTTGGGATATCCCCGTTTGCATCGCCAACCGGGCAGCTTGCTTGAAGGCTTGCTCAGAACTATCAACAGTATGGTAAGAACCATTGGTGAGAGTTACCGCCACATCCACCATTGGGAAACCCAAAGGCCCATGTGCCAAAAATTCCCGCACACCCATTTCTACCCCAGGAATATATTGTTTGGGAACGACACCTCCAACAATCGTTTCTCTAAAGTTAAAACCTTCACCGCGTGGTAAGGGCTTAATATCGAGGAAAACATCGCCAAATTGCCCGTGACCACCACTTTGGTGCTTATAGCGCCCATGAACTGAAGCCACGGGTTTGCGGATAGTTTCTTTGTATGGCACCTGCGGTAGATGAGTTGTCATCGGCAGGTTATACTTGCGGCGCAGTCTGTCGAGGGCGACTTGCAAATGAATCTCGCCTTGACCCCAAAGAATCACTTCATGAGTATCACCGTGTTGTTCCCAAGCCAGAGAAGGATCTTCTTCCAATAGCTTAGTAATCGCACTGCTAAGCTTGACTTCATCGTTACGTTTTTCTGGTGTAATGGCAAGGGCATACACTGGTTCGAGTTGTTCAGCTTTGGGTAATTCTATAGCTTGCTGATCTGTAGAGATAATATCCCCTGTTTTGATACCCTCTAATCGGCTCAAAGCGACAATTTCACCTGCACCAACCTCATTCACCGACTGCTGTTGTTGTCCCATCAGGCGATAAATCCCACCAGCACGAACACCATTGAAGACAATGCCGTCAGTTAATTTACCCCGCCAAACGCGTACCAAGGAAAGTTTGCCACCTTGGGGAGTGTAGTAAGTTTTCAGTACCTGCGCTAAAGGAGTATTACCTTTGGTATTTTTTAAACGATGTTCTGCTGTGGTTTCTGGTTCGGGTGCTTCTCTCAATAGCGCCTCGATTAATGGTCGGACACCATAATCTTGTTCTGCTACCCCAAAGAAGACGGGTACTACTAGATCTGCTCCTAATTCTAGTTTTAAGTCTTTAAGGATTTCTTCTTGAGGCGGTTCGATGTCTTCTAAAAGTTCTTCGAGTAAATGGTCGTCAAAATTTGCTAGGGCTTCGAGCATCTCTGCTCGTGCTGTGTGTTCTTCTTGTTTTAAATGTTCAGGAAAAGGAATAGGATCAGCGGGTGCGCCTGGATGATATTGGTATGCCTGTTCGCTGACCATATCGATAAAGCCAGTGAGCTGTTCCCCTTGCATGATGGGATATTGGTGCGCTACCAAGGGGCGGCTGGATACAGCTTTCAGGGCGTGCAACGTTTCTAGAACATGGATATTTGCCCGATCCATTTTATTCACAAAGACGAGGTGGGGAATTTCCCAATCGTCCAGGAATTTAAATAGGGGGGCAAGGGTGAGGACGCGATCGCGTATGGGTTCGCAAACTACAATTGCCGCATCGACTCCCATCAAAGCATTGTAAGTTTCTTGGGCAAATTCTACCGAACCTGGACAGTCAAGGAATGTGAAGCGCGTATCGTTATACTCTGTGCTAGCGGCACTAACTTCAACACTCATGTGGCGATCGCGCGACTCATTCGCACTATCTCCCACTGTATTACCATCCTTAACACTGCCTTTGCGGGAAATTGCCCCTGTCACAAATAACAAGCTTTCTAGGAGCGTGGTTTTTCCACTTAAATAAGGCCCAACAATTGCAACATTCCGCGAACCCGATTTTACTTTTTCGTTCATAAAACCTCCCTTGCGGTAAGTTTTTCTTACTCGCGCTATCCTGTTTGTTGCAGGGATAAAATTAATAATGTTCTGGAGGATGAATTATCCCTTCTTTAACTTGTTATTATCCTCCCTTTAATCACAAGCAAAAAAAATTGTAGTCTGTTGTAAGATTTAGCTAAAGAAAAGTTAAGCATCGCAAATTTTAATACCAAAGTTACAAGTTTTGTAAACAACTGCGTTTTCCTCAAAAAGTTTGTAAAGAAAACGTAACTTTAACTGTGAAAGTCAACAAATCAATGGCATCATCGTTCACAAAATATCGCATAGCAGGGATCGCCAGTTTGCTATTAATAACTAGCAGCACTCTCGCCCTTACTCTCCCCTCCGTTGCAGTTTCCTTGCTAGCCCAATCGAGTGCAAAAACCGCTGTAGACTGGTTAAATCAGGGCTTACAAGCCATTCAAGCAGGCAAGATCCAAGATGCGATCGCGGCCTTCAAACAAGCAATCAAGTTAGATCCAAAATTGGCAGCAGCCCATTACAACTTGGGGTTAGCACTGCGACAAGTGGGACAATTACAACCATCGGCAGATGCATTTTATCAAGCGACGCAAGCCGATCCCCAATTTGCTCCAGCCTTTGCTAATTTAGGCGGAGCCTTGTTAGAAGGAAATAATTTACAACAGGCGAATGACTATTTACAACGAGCCTTAGAACTTGATCCTAAATTAGGTTTTGCTCACTATAACTTAGGTTTAGTTCGAGAACAGCAAAAAGATTGTGAGCGGGCGATCGCTTCCTTTAGAAAAGCGATGGAATATAGTAAAAATGCCCCAGAGCCTGCTTATCATATCGGCATATGTTATCTGCAACAAAGCCAAATTGATAAAGCTAAAGCTGCTTTTCGTCAGGCGATTAAAATCAATCCTAAATATTCAGAAGCTCATTATAACCTGGGGACGATTTGGTTTAATCAAGGCAAACTACAAGAAGCATTAGAAGCCTTTAGAAAATCGGCTGAGGCTAACTCTAACTATCCCAACGCTTATTATGGAGCCGGATTAGTTTTTATCCAATTACGCCAATATGAAAATGCAGTACAAGTATTGCAATATGCCAGAGATTTATATAACACTCAAGGCATTTCTCAGTGGGCAACAAATGCTAACCAATTGTTGCAACAAGCACAAAAATTAAAACAACAATAGTCAACAATAAACTGTTTTCAAAACAGAGTAAATTGTTAAAGCAAGCCTTTCTACGTATGTATTAATTACTAATTACGCGCTTCGTAGCGTTAGCGCAGCGTAAAGCCTACGGCATAGCTTCGCTTAGAGCGAGGTACGAGCGTCCAAAGGAGCGTCATTACGAATTACGAATTACGAATTACGAATTATAAATGCTGAGGCGCGATCGCTTAATATTGCGTAACATAAGATTATGGGTAGAATTGGCCGGTGTGGTGTGAACTAGTCCCAATTGCAATGGAAATCCACATGAAAAAGCGCCTCAAGAGCCGATTTTTATTTTGCGATCGCTGGCTTGATCGGCATTCAATTGTTCGCAATATGGAAGCTTTTCAAGATCTAATTGTGATCGTCTTATGTTTAGGGTTATTTGCAGTGATGCTGCTACAGTTATGGGGAATATTTATTGCCCTCACACAACCCCTAGACTATAAACAAGTGACAGCAAAAATACTATTTGTATTGATTTTGGTAGAGCTATTTCGCTTACTCATGGTATATTTGCAAGAGCATAGCATTGCCGTCGGAGTAGCAGTTGAAGTCACAATCGTATCTGTATTGCGAGAAGTCGTTGTCCACGGCGCGTTAGAAATTTCTGGATTGCAGACAGCAGCAATTTGTGGTTTATTGTTTATTCTCGGCTCACTACTAATCGTGTGTGCCAAAACGCCACACATGGATTGCATTAGTGCCAATACCAAGTTTTGTCCTGTTGTGTATAAAGAAAGCAGAGAACTGCAAAAGGAATTGGAATTCCAGTATTCACATCGCTATGATGAAAATCAACCCATCTCTTAAAATTAGTGAACAGTGAACAGTCAGCAAAAACGTAGCTTACTAATAACTGATGCTTCTCCTGTCAAAGACGCTATGCGTAGCTTGCTTAAGCGTAGTAGACTGTTTCAGCTATTCTAGTGCATTAGATTTAATAGGCGTAGGTTGGGTTTCGTCCCTCAACCCAACCTATAAAATTTATTGCATTTTTTCAGCTAAAACAGTCCAGTAGGGGTAGGTTCAGCACAAGTAACTGATCAAGGTTCTTTCGACGTATTGAACTATACTCTTTTGGGAAGATGAATCACTCTTGAAAGGTGAGTAAAAGTTAAGTAGAAATCCTAAAAGAGGTTCAATACTATGGCTAAAAATACTGGTAACGGACAGTCTCAACAACCTATTAGCAACCTGGAATACGACTTTATCACCGTGTTGCACAACAAAGCCGAAGCAGTAAAAGCTTACGATACCTACATCAAAGATGCTAAGCAAGCCGGTTCACAGCCTTGTGTCGAGTTGTTTGAAAAATTGCGACAATCGGATATGGAACAAGCAAAAGAGATTCGGCATCATCTCCAAGAAGTAATGGAGCATGGTAAGATGTAGTCTGCCTGGGGACTGGGAAATTTGTGATTATGAGCATAGAGATGGGTAATGCGATCGCTCCTTATTCGCAACCCCAAGAAAAAATCAGGGGCGATCGTCCTTAATCACATAAAATCGCTACAAACTACCCATTCCCCATTCCCCGCAGGCTGAGCGAAGTCGAAGCTATTCCCTAACGAATTGAAAAGCGTTGTCTAATGTAAATTGCAACACCATTCAAAACTAAAATCAAGGCTAACAGCGCTATAATCGTTGCTGCTGCTGCATTGCCAAAACCCGCTTCAGGACGCGTAATGTAACTGTAAATTTGAATAGGTAACGCCATAAATCTCTGGAATAAACCAGGATCAAACGTCAGAAAACCCACAGCGCCTACAACTATTAAAGATGCAGCATCACCAATAGCACGGGATACAGAGATAATCACCCCTGTCAAAATACCAGGAATAGCATAGGGAATAACATGATGACTGATAGTTCCCCACTTAGTTACACCTAGTCCATAAGAAGCATTTCTTAAAGAATCTGGAACAGCACGAATAGCCTCTCTAGCTGTCACAATAATTACTGGTAAAGACAACAAAGATAAAGTCAATGCCCCAGAAATCAAAGCAGGGCCAAATCCCAGTAAATAATTGAAAACTCCTAACCCCAGCAGTCCATAAACGATAGAAGGTACCCCAGCCAGATTAGTGATATTAATTTCAATAATTGTTGTCCACCAAGTTTTAGGTGCATACTCTTCTAAATATAAAGCTGCTCCTACACCAATTGGCACAGTCACCAAAATTACAACAATCCCTAAAAGAACACTGCTAACAATAGCAGGACGAATACCACCTTGATCAGGGAAACGAGAAGGGTTTTCTGTGAGAAATCCAGGTGTAAAAAATCTGATTAATCCATCTCGAAAAATATCAAAAAGTAGCAATGCTAGAACAAATAAACCAATCAGTAAGCCTAACAGAAAAAGTATTTCAAATATTTTTCCTATAGTCTCTCTTTTTTCAACATTATCAGTAAATTCTGTTGCCGAATCAATATAATTGTTTGGTTGATACATTATATTTATGCCTCTTAGTCATACTTTTCTTTAAAACGATTGGCAACCCAATAGCTAATAATATTCAAAGCTAGGGTAATTAAAAACAAAACAGCACCTACAGCATATAAAGTCTTAAAATTTAGGCTACCACGCGGACTATCACCACCAGAAATTTGTGCCATGTAGGCTGTCATTGTTTCTATTGATTCTGCAAAGTTAATGGTTAGTTTTGGCTGTTGTCCAGCAGCAATGAGGACAGTCATCGTTTCACCCACAGCTCTCGAAATACCCAAAATAATCGAGGCTATAATTCCAGAAAGCGCAGCTGGAAGGACTATTTTAAAAATGCCTTCTAGCTTAGTAATTCCTAAAGCGTCAGATCCTTCTCGTAAAGAACGCGGCACTGCTTGAATAGCATCTAAGCTAATAGAACCAACAGTAGGAGTAATCATTACTCCCATCATTAACCCCGCACTTAAGGCGTTGAATATTTCCACAGGAATAATATTTCGTAGCAATGGCGTGACAAACAACAGCGCAAAGTAACCATATACTACTGTTGGTATTCCTGCCAAAAGTTCTACTGCTGGACGTAAAATGGCTGCTACTTTAGGTTGAGCATATTCACTCAAATATATGGCAGAAGATAAACCTAAAGGAATAGCAACCGCCATAGCGATCGCTGTAGTTAAAAAAGTACCACTCATTAAGGGCCAAATCCCAAAATGCCTATCTGCAAATAGAGGTGTCCATTTTGTATCTAAAAAGAATTCAGCAAACGAAACTTCTTGGAAAAAACTAAATGTTTCTTGAAAGATAATTATGACAATCCCAAAGGTAGTCAAAACAGAAACTAAAGCACAGGCAAATAAAATCACTGCAACAATCTTTTCTAAAATATCTTCAGATACATTTTTATCCAGTGACTCTCTGGATGTTTGGTAAAAATCGTCTTGAGGATTTGTACTTTGCATAAACTGTTAAATTTAAACTCCCATAATTCAGATTTCGTTTAAATAAAGTTTGTGATTGGTTGACCTGGTTTTGCTTTTTTGAATTTTGTACCAGTTTCACCAGTAGCTAGCTTTCGTTTCACTTTAACGTAAGCTTCATCAGGTAACGCTACATAACCAACACTATCAACCCACTTCCAAGAATTTTCTAAATAAAACTCCACAAATTCTTTAACAGATGGCTTGCTATCTAATGACTTTTTACTAACATAAATAAACAATGGACGAGACAAAGGTGTGTAGATATTTTTGACGACATTATCTATGGGAACTGGTTTTTCACACTTTCCTGAAGGGCTTTCTACGGCAACTAAATTGAGTTTTTCTTGGTTTTGAATATAGTAAGATATCCCGACATAACCTAATGCTGAAGCATCACCTGACACCCCTTGTACTAAAAGATTTTGATTATGGCTTGGAGTGTAATCTGTACGACCATTCTTCGCTTTGCCAGTCACAGCTTGAGTCATATAATCAAATGTTCCAGTGTCAGAAGCTGGAGCATATAACTTCAGTTTTTGGTTAGGAAATTTAGGGTTAACTTGATTCCAAGTTAAAATTTTACCATCTGATTTAGCGCTCCAGATTTTGTCTAACTCCTTAATAGTTAAACATTTAGCAAAATTATTTTGACGGTTAGCAATTACAGCAATACCATCTAAAGCAATAGGCAACTCCACAAATTCTATATTTTTACCTTTACATTTTTTGATTTCTTCATCCTTAATAGTACGAGAAGCGCCAACAATATCAATATCGCCAGCACAAAATTTACTAATTCCACCACCAGTGCCACTTGAAGCAACGCTAACTTTAGCATCGGGCTTAACCTTTCCGTATTGTTCTGCAACTGCTAAAGAAATAGGAAAACCCACAGCTGCACCATCAATACTCACCTGACTTTTTAATTCTTCACTGCTGTTACAACTAGTCACACCGTAGGCAGTAAACATTAAAGCTACTAGTAATAATTTGTCCTTCAATGAGCTAATAAAGTTCATACTTTGTAAGTGAAATTAGGTTCGTAGAAAAGTTTTGGACGAATAAAATTCGCTGCTACACAAGCGAAGTCCACCTTCGTGAGCTAATGGAAAATTAAGGTCTTGAAACCCACGGAGGTGGGTTTTGTCTGTGTAGCCAAGCCAGTGCGTTGGGCGGCTTTGCCGACTTGAAGCAACTGGCGCGCGATTTCTAATCGCTACAAGCTATATTTATATTCATGCTTTCTTAGCAGCTTGAATCTTATCAAAAATTGCCCCATCCTCAAAAAACTTTTTCTGTATACTATCCCAACCACCTAAATCTTGAGATGTAAATAAAGTTTGAATTTGAGGATATTGAGACGTTACTTCTTGAGTAACAGTAGGATTAACAGGACGATATTGTAATTTAGCGAATTCCCGTTGGGCTTCTGCTGAGTAAAGGAACTCAACAAATGCTTCTGCAACTTGTCTTGTGTTGTGCTGATCAACATTTTTATCAACGATCGCCACAGGAGTATCAATCGAAATATTCACTTGTGGTACAATGTAAGGCAGTTTTGGCCCAGTTTTCTTTGCCAAAATCACCTCATTTTCGTAGTTAATTAATACATCTCCCTGATTTTTTTGAAAAAATAAATCGCTAGCTTCACGAGCATCTTTTGTCAGTACAGGAGTATTTTTATAAACTTTGGTAACATAATCTAATGCTGTTGCCTCATCTTTTCCTGTTTGAGTGACTGAACCCCACAAAGCCAAGAATTCCCAGATAGCAATCCCAGAGGTTTTTGGGTTAGCAGCTATTAATTTCACACCATCTTTTGCTAAGTCTTGCCAAGTCTTAATATTCTTGGGGTTGCCTTCACGAGTCACGATCGCAGCAACAGATCTACTAACAATACCATTTCGAGGTGATTTAATTTCCCAACCTGATTTAATCAAACCTGCTTGCTGAATTTTATTGACATCTAAAGGCAGTGCCAGATGTACTATATCTGCTTCTTGTGTACCAGCAATCACAGCAGCTGTTTGAGCGCCAGAACCCCCATAACTCTGCTCAAAAGTGACGTTTTGTTTATGTTCTTGCTGCCACTTTTCTATAAACTTGGGAATTATTTGGTCATGAGCAGCTTTTGTCACTGAGAAAGAAACAAGCTTCAGTTTAACGTCAGTTTTAGTAGCTAAAATACTTTCAGAGCAGGCAGCGATCGCTACACTTAAAATAGTGCCTACTAACAATAGACTCACAAAACTTTGTACACGGCGTCTCTTCAACCAATTTATAGTTATACCTTGGCACAAAAGTTGTATCGTCTGTAACAATTTCACAATAGAAGCTAGCATTTCTCTAACTAAGTAATTTTTTAACCGCGTTGTATATTGAGACTCGCTATTTAGAGTTCATCATTGAAAATACGATACATTGGTCGGAATACAGTAAATTATAAGTATTGTAAAGCTTTTAGAACAATAGTTATCATTTAGCTTCATTTTTTTTTACTAAGTAAGCAATTGACCATAAATACTTAAAAATAGCCAAGCTACTACCAGGCACTATGCAAAGTCTGAAAAGCCATCCCGAACTACGTTTAAGAGCTTATTAACCCACCACGATTCTCATAATTAGCATATTTTTGACTTGATACCCAAACCATAACTGCTTGATAAAATTTGGTATTGTGAGTTTATTCCAGTAGCCTCTTGCATTACCTCTTTGCTTGTGTAGCCGCGAATTCTAACGCTTCTCAAACAACTTCTTAGACTATTGTCAGAGGAATAGTTGCTTTTTCAGAATTAATATGTGATACTGATCTACCAATAATATACTGTAAAACAATCAAGTTAGTGGAGATTATAACAACAAATGTAACTTTTTGGATTAAAAAATTATTTATTTCAATATTTTGAGGTAGATAAAGCAATAATCTTAAATTTAAGATTTGCCAATTTAAAAATATAAAAATAGCCAAAGATTAAACATTATTAACTAAAAAATAATGTATTAATATAAGTTGCTATATATTATTCTGCTTGCTTCTAATTCCCTAGTTAAATTGGTCAATTCAAGACATAAATAACAAGAGCAACTTTAGCCATAACTGACTATTATGTATCTCTTGCTAATAGTGCTTGAATGGAAAATCTAACTAATGGCTTGTCATCAATATATAGGGGTAATACAGGGTATGCGCGCGAACAATACAGTTCAAAATAGACAAGATACAGCTATTTTTCACGCTCAAGGCGTCAGAGTTTATTATGGTGGCTTTATGGCGCTGACGGAAGTAAACATGGAACTTCCTGAAAAGAAAATCGTAGCTTTTATTGGCCCTTCAGGATGCGGTAAAAGCACCTTATTGCGCTGCTTCAATCGCATGAATGATTTAATCCCAGGAGCCAAAGTTGCAGGACAGCTAAATTATCGGGGTAGAAACATCTACGACAGCAGAACAAATCCGGTAAAGCTACGGCGTCAAGTGGGGATGGTATTTCAAAGACCAAACCCTTTTCCCAAATCGATATACGAAAACATTGCTTTTGGGCCACGCGCCAACGGTTATAAAGGCAACATAGACGAACTAGTAGAAGAGTCGCTCAGACGGGCAGCTATTTGGGATGAAGTCAAAGATAAACTGAAATCAAAAGGCACAGATTTATCAGGAGGACAGCAACAACGTCTGTGTATTGCCAGAGCGATCGCCATGAAACCAGATGTATTATTAATGGATGAACCCTGTTCTGCCCTAGATCCGATTTCCACCAGAGAAATTGAAGAATTGTGTACAGAACTCAAAGAACAGTACACGATCATCATGGTGACTCACAACATGCAACAAGCCACACGCATATCAGATTTAACCGCATTCTTCAACACAGAAACTGACGAAAGTGGCAAACGGCGAGGGAAATTAGTCGAAGTCGGTTCCACCACACAAATGTTTAACTCCCCCACCTCAGAAGAGACAGCAGACTACATCAGCGGACGGTTTGGTTAATTTTAGGGATGTGGTTCGACTTCGCTCACCAACCAGGGGATGAGGGAGATGAGGGAGATGAGGGAGATAATTTCTCCGCGTCCCCGCGTCCCCACGTCCCCATTCCCCATTCCCCATTCCCCAAAGACATTAAGAAACATTTCGCCAAGCCAGCATCTTTAAAAATCGCCTCCGAAACAGAGCGGTGGCGTTTAGTACAGCCTCTACAATAGCTAAACGCGATCGCAAATTCTTGGTTAATCCTAGAGTGCTTTGATTTTGAGTTAAAAAAAATCGTATGATCTGGCTGATTTCCCCATCAAACAATGGGCTGTATGTAGTTGCATTACATACATACTACAGAACGACTTAGGCAACGCTGCTTTTGCCCATGGCATGAGCAAAGCGCGAAGTAAAGCCCAACTCTTCGCGCCTTTTGAGGCCAGGACTTATGCCGCTCTGTGTTGGGGCGTACTCATCGATGCGCCCAAACTCTCACATTTAGATATTAATTTTTGACATTGAGGTTGACCAATGAGGTATCGCGCTCTAATTGTTGCATTCTTGGCTTTGTGCCTGGGGCTAATAACTGCATGTAGTGATGGTTCTTCTACTAGCACTAGGGAGATACTCACTTACGAACAAATTCGGGGCACTGGCTTGGCTAACAAATGCCCTCAACTAACAGAAACAAGCCGTGGCTCGATTCCCATCGATTCTAGCCAGTCCTACGCCATTAAAGAGCTTTGTTTGGAGCCAACCAGTTTCTTTGTAAAAGAAGAACCAGCCAATAAACGACAAGAAGCAGAATTTGTTGCTGGCAAATTGCTGACTAGATACACTTCCACCATTGACCAAGTGCAAGGTGATCTGAAAATTAATTCAGATAAAAGCCTCACCTTTGTGGAAACAGATGGTCTTGACTTCCAAGCCATTACAGTACAACTTCCTGGTGGTGAGCGAGTTCCTTTCCTCTTCACCATCAAAAACTTGGTTGCTCAAACACAACCCGATTTGACCAGCATTAACACCTCCACCGATTTTGAAGGTAAATTTAAAGTTCCTTCCTATCGTGGTGCTGCCTTCCTAGATCCTAAAGGTCGTGGTGTAGTCAGTGGTTATGATAATGCTGTGGCTCTTCCTGCCCAAGCAGATGATGAAGAACTGACTCGTACCAACGTTAAACGTGCTGAAAATCTCGATGGTCAGATTTCTCTACAGATAGCTAAAATAGACAGCTCTAGTGGTGAAATTGCTGGTACTTTCGAGAGCGAACAGCCATCTGATACCGACTTAGGTGCTGGCGAACCTAAAGAAGTTAAGATTCGTGGTATATTCTATGCCCGTGTTGAACCAACTCGTGGCTAAACTCTTTTGAGTGCTGAGTAAAGAAGTGCTGAGTTAAAAGGCTCGCATTGTAGCAAGTGACGTCAGGGCTTTTACCAAGTGCATAAGTACTGAGTAAGTTTTAATTTACTATCAACCGAGGGACTTAGGACTCAGTACTGAGTTTTGTAAAAAATTATTACTTAAAACTCGTTACTCATTGCTCAATACATAAACACTAATTTAAACAAAGGGCATTTAGCCCTTTTTTTATTAGCTTGCGTGAATATACATAGTGATTTCTATTGGCATTTACTAATTTTTCAAAACTAAATTACAACTAAGCTAAAAAACATCTAAATTACATAATCAAATTAAATAAAACTCTTGTGGGGTGGGCATCTTGCCCGCCCTAATTATGCAAGTTATATGTGGAACAGCTTATTAAAAACTCTCCGTAATTTTACTGTTAATAAGAATTTGGCTTATTCAAACCTTATTTTTATTATTCAATATGATACTTAATTAATTAAATTAGGTACAATCTCGGTTTGAGAATTAGTAACTAATTTAATATTTTATTTCTATGTGATTCGTTAAAAGCTACAGGCCGTACTAATTCGTAATTCGTAATTTTAATGACGCTCGCGGACTCGCTACCGCTGCGCTAACGTAATTAATAAAATTAGGCTCAAATCTATAGCCTTGTTTTAAAGAATTGGTGTTATTCCTAAGCTTAATAATAAACGAAATAACAATTTCGCCTATTTAAATTTTGCTCGATTCCAACCTAACCTATAGCATTTTATTTGTAAAAAAATGTGATTTGCTATAGGAATTACTAGGACATATAGCGCGGTATTTTTCTTGAATACCGCGTAATCGCAGCTTGGTTTAAAAGCGAGTGCTTGAGCGTTGATTTATTCAATAAACACAGTGCTATGCCTACCGCAGTTACCAATGAACTAAAGCATGAAACTTGGCAGTTGTTGCGAGAATATCAGCAATATCGGTCAGAACTTATTCGCAACCAACTGGTGAAACTCAACTTTGGACTTGTGAGAAAAGAAGCTCATTATTGGATGAATCAATGTCAGGAAAACTACGAAGATTTACTCCAAGTCGGCTGTTTAGGTTTAATACGAGCCATTGAAAAATTTGAAATTTCTAGGGGACATGCCTTCAGTTCCTACGCTACTCCTTATATTCGAGGTGAAATTCAACATTACCTCCGAGATAAAGGCGTGACTGTGAGAATTCCTCGGCGGTGGTTAGCGCTACAACAGCAGGCGATAGGAGTTTCGCGTTCTTGGCGTGAAAAACATAATCGCCAACCTACTGACTCAGAATTAGCCGCAGCACTAGCAGTTTCTGCCAGCGAATGGCAAGAAATCAAATTAGCATGGATTAATCGCGCTCCCTTGAGTTTAGATGTGCCAGTGCATGATGGCGAGGAAGGCGCTACTTGTTTAGGAGAATTGGTTCCAGATCCTCACTACCGTAGCTTTCAACTGGCACAAGAAGACCAAATTCGCCTCCAACAAGCACTGGTTCAGCTAGAAAAACGCACCCGCGAAGTACTCGAATGTGTGTTTCTACACGATTTAACACAAAAACAAGTAGCAGAACACCTGGGAATTAGCGTTGTCACAGTTTCTCGTCAAGTCAAGAAGGGACTGGATTTGCTGAAAAATATCATGGGTGTTGCAGAAGATTAACGCCAGCGATCGCATCCGCAATTATGCTGAGCTATAAGTGTTAAAAGCAATGCTTGAAATCCCAAAAATATAGGTTATAAAGATAACAGAATTCGCCTTTGATAAAAATATGGGCAAAAATTTAAAAATTACAGTTGCAGCTATTTTAACCTTGGCGATCGCTGGGTGTGCTGCTGAAGAGACACCACAAGCCACTAATCCTCCGGTGCCGGTTCCGAAAATTGCGGCAAAGTCGCTACCAAAAGCTCAAGCGTTTAAAAATCCAGTAGTACCCGTCAAATATACCTCACAAGTTGCTTCTCCAACCCTGAACTTAATTCAACCAACTAATGCTACAGAACGGGTAGTTGTGATATCACAAGGACGGAATGATCCTTTTGCAGAAATTGTTGGTTCAGCTGTGGCAGCAACACCCAACACCACAGGCACAAAAACCGTACCTAAGTTACCCCCCCTACCTACCGCCAGCATTCAAACCGCATCAGCAACGTTAAGAAGGCTGCCAATACGCAGTGTGGCTTTAAATCAACCAAATAGAGTTGCAAAGCGGCCTGGCTTAACTCCGGTTCTACCTAGAGTTTTGCCTCAAGTTGTCCCTAACCCCACCTTAGTATCTGTATTACCACCAACACCACAACCCGATGCAGCAAGAGGAGTTATGGTATCTGGTGTAGTTCTCATTGGTAGGGAACCACAAGCAATTATCAAAGTACCAGACGAACCTACAAGTCGCTATGTGCAGGCAGGACAGCGATTAGCCAACGGCGTGCTAGTCAAACGCATTGAAATGAACGAAGGCTCCAACCCGATTGTAATTCTCGAACAATATGGCATTGAAGTTGCCAAAATGGTTGGTGAAGGAGCAGTTGACTCAAAATCATCAGCTACAACTGCTAGCGATAAATCTATTTCGCTGCTCACACCGCTTTAAAATCTTATTAGTGGTGGAGCTTTGTAAAGATGGAAACCAAAGAAAAAATTGAATTTGCTGGTTTACCTTTAGCAGTTTATCGAGAAATAGCGGCTCATCTGCGGCAAGTGACAGGAATAGAAGTGGATTTAATTCCCCAGTCAGACCAACATTTTGATTACAGCCAAAGTCAAATCAGCGGTTTGTGTATCTCCTGGACAGCAAACTCCAATTCAGAAAGTCGCCAACGCGTCAAGGAAATTTTGGCTTACTATCAAAATCGCTATGGTGTTTGACCGAAAAGATGGGTACAAGCCCCGTGCTTCGTTTCCCGGCTTTTTGATAGACTAGAGGAATCCGCAACACAGGCAGAGGCTCGCACTTCGGTGGAGGAACCTGTCTCGCAACGGGCGGCAAATCCTGAGAAAGTTTTGGCTCCTAGGGAGCGCACGGAATTTTCTCTACTCATCGGCGGGGCACGTCGAGGTGAAGCTTGGTGAGGGTAAAGTCGATGGACTCCCCGTGATCCAAGAATCCCCGAACTTCAGGATGGGGAGTGTCAACACTGCTAGGTTTAGGCACAATCAATGTAATAGGTAAGGTGTGAAATCGACCTTGTTGATCAGACAGGTCGATTTTTTGCTGTCAGTGTGTCCCCAACAAAAGCCGTTACCACATTGACCTTCTAGTCGCATCGTTAAATATATACAATATAGAGTAGTAGAATTCTAGCGAATGTCACAGTGTACTGAAATTCGCTAGCTTTACCAATTTCACAATCCCTATTCCTTCTCATCCACTATTTGAGCAACTGTCGTATCTGTGATCCAGACAAAAATTACTCCAGGACAACCACTGACTTCTGTACAAAAAATCGGCTTAGATTTAGTCTCTGTTTTAGGTGGCGGAGGACGAGATGTTGTCTTAGCAATTGATATTACAGCAAGCGTCGGATTAGATGATCAAGGTCGTACCCGCTTACGTCAAATAGTTGAAGATAGCTTGAAACCAGGGGATTCTGTATATATTGTCCCTTTTGCTCAGAATGTAACTTTAAGTGAAGTTACATCTGATATTACTCCGTTAGGTACACCCACTTACTTTAGTGGTAATAGTAAAGAAAATATTGACAAAATCTTAGCAAAGATACCCTTTGTATCCGACCCTAACCGTTATGGTGCAGATATTCAGCAATCTGAGTTAACTATTTATCAAGGTATTGCTCAGATTAATCAAAATCGCTTGCAAAAAAATCAACCAGTTAAGCCGCAGTCGGTTGTTTGGGTGACTGATGCACCCTTGTTTACTCAACCGGGGATTAATTCACAAGTTTGGATAGAAACACCTGCGAATAGTGCTTTTCGGATAGCAGACTCTCTAGAAAGTCAACAACGACAAGCTTGGATTAAAGCTTTAGAGGCTTTGCCAATTAAGAAGCGATCGCTATCAATTACCACCCAAGGAAATAAAGAATATAAACTCACTGTAGTAGATATTGCCCCTACAGTCCAAGAATTTTGTACACCAGCACCAGGCGGTCAAGATACTTGTTTGGTTACTCCTTATTTAATTAAAAAGTTATGGGTTCCAGGGTTAATTTCCTTAATAATATTTGTGTTGCTAGTTTGGGCTGGGTTCAAATTTTCTCGGTCACAAAAAAAGTGGGAATTAATAATAGATTTTGAAGCTACGGAAAAACCTGAAGACCAAAGATGTCGATTGCCTAACAATAAACAGATTGCGATCGGGGAATATGATGCAACTTGCGTAGCTTCTATTGACTGTCCAGGTTCAGAAGTGAGAGCATATCTAAAACGCAAAGGTGAGAAGCTTTACTTAGAACCAACTAACTTAGCGCCAATTTTTTATAATGGTGAAGAAATTACTTCATCTACTCCTATAAACAGGTCAAATTTTAGAATAAATTGCCCAGATGCTCGTAAACGCGATTACGAGATAAATATTAAATTAAAAAAATAGTGCCCAAGGAAGTATGCTATGAGTCAAGCAACTACAAATTCACTTCAATATAGGGGAATTAATCGCACAATTTGTATCGGATTAGGTGGTACAGGACGTGATGTTTTGATGCGAATTCGCAGGTTAATTGTTGACAGGCATGGAGATTTAAGTAACCTACCAATTGTCAGTTTTATCCATATCGATACAGATAAAGCAGCAACGCAAATATCTGGAATTCGTACTGGTAGTACATATCATGGAGTTGACCTCAGCTTTCGGGAAGCGGAAAAAGTTAGCGCTACAATGTCCGCTAAAGAAGTTACCATGTTCGTACAAGGATTAGAGCGGCGTTCGGCTT
This sequence comes from Desmonostoc vinosum, assembly GCF_059505385.1. Classification (NCBI taxonomy): domain Bacteria; kingdom Bacillati; phylum Cyanobacteriota; class Cyanophyceae; order Nostocales; family Nostocaceae; genus Desmonostoc; species Desmonostoc vinosum. Next base: position 75,770 of record NZ_JCACKM010000205.1, on the reverse strand, counting down.
ACGAACGTCACGGACCATACGACCATATTGGTATTTGGTTTCCTAGACAACTATTACGAGATTTAAAAGCAATTGAAGATGGTGCGAAATGTATTAGACCTTTAGGAAGACTAGCCTTTTTCCACAATTACCAAAAGATTAAAACAGCAATCGAGACAGCAGAAAATCGTACCAGAGGACATGATTCCGTATTACTGAAATCAGGTTTAAAAGTTGAGCCAGGACTGAGTATTTTTGTTGTCGGTTCTCTTTGTGGTGGTACTGGCAGCGGTATGTTTTTAGATTTAGCTTATAGTCTAAGGCATCTTTATGGCGAGCAAAGTGTGCAGATTGTTGGTTATTTAGTAGTTAGTCCAGAACTGTATACTAATACTCCAAAGATGAATGCTAATACTTATGCTGCTCTCAAAGAACTAAATTATTATACTACTCCCGGTACAAGATTTGAAGCTTGTTATGATATTCAAAATTTATTATACGTACAGGAACAACGTCCGCCATTTGACTATGCTTATCTAGTTTCTAGTCAAACAGGAGGCGAGTATTCGATTCTTGCACAAGGTAAGCTGTGTAATGTCATTGCACATAAAATTGCTTTGGACTTTTCGGGTGAATTAGCACCAGTAGTTAAAGGCAACAGAGACAATTTTATGGAACAAATGATCCAATGGGATAAGCACCCGCGTCCTAATGTACAGCGTTATTTAACATTTGGACTGGCAGCAATTTATTTCCCTCGCGATACCATTGTGCAGATTGCTTTGACATTGGTCAGTTTGGAATTGGTAAAATTTTGGTTAAATGGCAAAGGTCAAAGTCCAGACCCGAGTAGATTACTTGAGCAATTTCTCATTCAGTATGGTTGGCAGAGTGATTTAGCGAAAAAGGATGGCTTAATTACTAGGCTTTCGGAGTCTGTACAAGAATCTAACAAGACTTTTAGTAATACAATCACCGCTTGGAGAAATAAATTAGAGCGGACAATTTCTGATTGCCAAAATAGAGATGATCGTAATGGCATTCGTCAAGAACTACTGAGGCAATTTCGTGAGCAATTTCGCAAAACTCAACCTGGTGAAACTGAAAGTACCAGAGGTATTTGGTTGACTAGGCTACAGCAAATTGTGCCAACTATTACTAAAGAACTCAAAACTAATATTGATGATTTTCTAAATTTATTACTTACTCCCCTTGAGTCTAATTTTTCGGTTAAAAGCACTCGTGACTGGCTGGATGCTTTGCGGCATGAATTGAATAGTTACCAACGTAACTTGCAAGAACAAATCGCTGATTTAGGCGGAACAAAAACCCTAGAAAATCTAGAGAAAAAGTGGCGAGATGCTGAACAGTTAATCGAGGAAATTGAGCAAAAAGCTGGTATTCCCTTTATCAATAGTAAAAATAGCCAAGTTCAAGGTGAAGCAAAAAAAGTACTTCGAGAAGCCTATGACCTCGTTCAGCATAATTTTAACTTGGCAGTTTTGCAAGAAGGTCTAAAAATTGTTAATGAGCTGCAAAAACACCTGCAAATGAGAACAACTCAAGTTGCTGCTTTTAGTAGCTTAATAGAAAACTTACAAGGTAGTTATGAGAAGCAAGAAAAGGAACTGAGACAGTTAAATTTTGATGAAATGAGTGGGGAAGCAATTTTTGATAGTGAAGATATTGACCGTTGTTATCAAACGATTTTATCAGAAGATGATATTCGCAGCCAATTAGTATTAGTCAGTTCGGCAATTACAGAACCTACCGGCAGAGGACAATCTTTGGCAAGTTTTATAGATAGGGAACGGACTAGTCCTGAGCAATTACAAAAAGAAATCGATTTCAATGTTGATAGTTTATTTGCTTCTAGAGGTATTAATATCGTCAATTCCGTGATTAAGCGCTTTATGCAAAACTACTCTTTAGCGGCACGTTCAACTCGCTTGGCACAAATTATGCAGGAAGCTGAACCCCTGTTGCATTTAAATTTAAAAGACCCTTACTTTCGTGATGACCCTGCTAAAAGTAGTAAGCTAATCGGTTTTAAAGATGTAGACGAGTTAGAAGTAAAACAATTTAAAACTTTGCTTGACCAAGATTTAGCTATTACCTCAAGTTTCTTGAAACCAACACAAGCGGATGACGAAATTTTAATCGTTAATGAGTATGCTGGCTTTCCTCTACGACTCATCAGAAATTTAGAAAGAATGAGAAATTCTTATATCCGCGAACAAAATTCTGCGACATCTTTTCTCCATAATGATAACCATGCCGCTTTTCCTGATATCATTCCTCCTGATGCTAGAAGAATGGAAGAGTTGGAAGATATTTTCTATCCTTGCTTAGCATTTGATTTGTTAGAGAAAAATCCACAAAATCAGCAGTTAGAATTTCAATATTATGATGTATTAAGAGATAGTCATCATACTGCTTGTCTTAGTCCAGATTGGAGTCAGGCTTTGGAGGAACTTGCTAATCGTCAGGATATGACTGAGGCTTTACAAACAATTTTGGAGAATGAAATCTCTCAAATAGAAAGACAGCCTGAACTTTGGGAAAATGAATACTTACCTAAATTGCGGCAGTTTGTAAAAGAAGTTGATGATTTACTAGAGGAAACTCCAAATTATCCTTATAAAGCGGCAGTGGTTGGAACTACCGCAGGTACAGATCCCCTAGCAAAAGAGGGAATTATTAACCGTTTTCGTGTTAAGATGACTGAGCAGTTTGCAACTTCTGAAAAACACGGTCTAACTCCACAAGCAAACAAAGAAAATCAAAAAGTTTTGGTTGGCGAAACGGTTGATTATCCTATAAATGTTACTAACAATATAGACAAGCGACGGTCAGAAATAGAGCCACTGCGACAATATTTGGCAAATGGTTTTATAACTCAAGAAGAATACGATCGCGAGTGTCAAAAAATATTTAATAAGTACCCACTACAAAAATAATTTCAGGGTGTTTTCATGCCGTCAATACCGTCTTACTTAATTTTTTTAATTGTTGTAATTGTCATTTTACCATCTATTATTACTATTATATGCCGCTGGTTTCTCTATCGACGTTTAGTATTTTTAGAAGAACGAGTAAGAAGGCTAATTAATGAAAATTCACCAGGTAATCAGCCAAAAATAGTCAAAGAGATAGAAGCAAGATTTAGAAAAGCTAGCAGTCAATTAGATCAGATTAATACAGCAGCATTAATTGACCAAGTTTACAGTCAAGAAAAAATTTGGCGAGTTACTTATGAACAAATCGAGTATTTGTGCCGCATTATCCCAAACTTACTATTAGCTTTCGGCTTATTTGGTACTTTTCTAGGGATTACGATTAATTTATCAGAACTCAGTCAAACAATCAGCGAAACATCTACCAGCAATATTAGTGATTTAGTCGATGAATTAAAAAAACCATTAGAAGGCATGAGCATTGCCTTTACTACTAGTTTATTTGGACTTGGTTGCAGTGCTTTAGTAACATTATTCAATTTCTTTTTAAATACAAATATTATCAAATATCGACTAATTAGTTCTTTAGAAGATTATCTAGATAATATTTATCATCCCCAAGTACAGGGTGATACTCGCCTAGATAAAATAGTCAAAAAAATGGTTTCTCAGCAGGATGAGTTTTTAACTAGATTTGGTGAAACAGTCCGGGATGCAGTTGATAAATCTTTAGGACGTGTAGCCAAAGAAATTGCTCAAGGTAATAAAGAAGCAGCTGATTTAGCCAAGCAGGTTTATGAGAGATTTGCCGAAGCTTCTGGTACGATATCGGCTGCCGCTACTGAATTTGAACATGCGATCGCAGAACTAAATGCAAAATCTCATATATTTATACAATCGGCTGAAATCTTTGAAAAAAGCCAATTTCCTGACAAATTATCAGCAGCTATGACAGATTTAGCTAGTACACAAGAGAAATTTTCCCAATCTGCTGCAACTTTAGCTCAAACAGTAAGTTCTATTGACATAGTAGTCACACAAATTCAGCGTTGTAGTGAGGAATTAATCGGTTTAGGTGCAGGAATCAAGATTGTTAATCAAACTGCAATTACAGTATTAAATTCTCATCAAGAGAATCAAATTTCTCTGAGTGAAATTATCCCTCAACTCAAGCAAGGCGCTGGTAGTTTTTCTAGAGCAATTACAAAACTTGAGAAACTAGAAAACAAAATTGTAGATAAAGCTGATAGTTTGAATGAGGTAGAAAATGCTCTTAAAGAATTATTACAAACCTTGAAATTATATACAGAAGAAGTCAATTTAGAAATTGGGAATATAGGCGATCACTTGATTAATAACTTGTCTGAACAAATGGGTAGTCACAATCAAAAAATTCAGATTTTCATTAATAATTTTGAAGGCTATATCAATCAGTTTATCATGAAAACTGATACATTTAAAATAGATTTAATGGAATTAATACAAACCAATTATCAAAAATCAACTTCAGAATCTCAAAATATTAATACCTTGCTTGTTGGAAAAATTAGCCAACAAACAGAAATTAATCAACAGCTATTACAAACGTTAATCCAATACTTACAAAAATATAATACAAATGAAAATAGTAAATTCAAGCAGGAAATAGAAAACTTGGAAGAAAAACCTATACCTACTGAAAATTGAAATTATGACTCGTCGTTCGCGGCATACGAATTATCATGAAGACCTCAACATTTGGCCGGCTTTTACAGATTTAATGTCTAATGCCTTCATGATTATACTATTAATGTTATTTATAGCAAGTAGTAGTTATACAATATCGCAGATATCTAATAATCAAAATAAAGGAACTCCGCCCATTCTCTTAATTAAAGATGAAAATTATAGATTTGATTTAGGCAGCGCCGAAATTCCAATGGCCATGTTGGATTATATTACTAATAAACTCGTACCGGATATTGAAAAAACTACTAAAGATTTTAATATAAATACTGTAGAAATCATTGGTCACACCGATGAGCAACCTATTGGTAGTGTGAATAGCAATTTAGACAAGAATTTAGAAGCAGCAGCCAGTAGCGAGGGTTCAGTCAGTAATCTTAAGGCGGGTTCTAATGCTGATTTAGGACTGATGCGTTCTCTGGCAGTAGTTAAAGAACTCCTGAAAATCCAGCAACAGCAAGCGAGAATGCAAAAAATCAAGTTTCGTGCTTATTCAGCAGCACAGCTAATATTACCAAATGGAGAATTTGCTCCTATTCCTCAAGCATTGCGGCAGTCACAAGCGACACGGCGACGCATTGAAATTCGCTTTACACGACTAGGCCAAGTACGAGAAGTCAGATAAGTATAACTGTCCTACAGCAATGTTTTACTACACTCTTGTTAATCTTGCCAATATGTGAATCAAAGTATCATAATCAGGTGATGCAATTCTAAATTGCTGAGGTAAGCTTCAAGCAACAATGCAAAGTATTACAAGAGTGAATTTTCGATCTGAGCATCAATCACAATGGAACACTGGCAATTTCTGATACAGAAACAGGGCGATCGCTCTTGGCAAACCCTGGAATCGCCAAATGTAGAACTTTTGGAAGGTCAGTATAGAGTTTTGGCTCGTTCTAATCTGCCTAATATAGAAGTAGAAGTGCGAGTTATTTACTCCTCAACTCAAGAAGTTCCACCAAAGCGGCGAATTTTTAAGCGATCGCGTCGGACAAATTCCGAGGGGTTAATGGCGGTAATTCCCTTTACCTACTTCCATCCCGGAATCTGGGAGTTACGCTGCTCCGGCGATTTGATGTCGGAAATGTTTGGTATGTCCTGGCAATATAGTATCCATCTGCAAGTCTTGTCTGAGGAATTGCAGGCGGGGATAGGGGGAGATGAGGGGGATGAGGGAGTAGAAGTCACTATCGCACTAGAGAAGACTATTACTGTCTCTGCTGATGTGGTAACTACAGATAGCGATCTGGCTACAACTGTCTTAGCAACTGCTATTAAACAAGAAGATGCAGTTATTGATCAACCTGTTAGCCCCGTCTGGTTTAAAGGTGAGACAGCAGAGCAAATTTTACAAAATTTAGTAGAATTAGCTTTACCTACTTCTGACCCCTTAGTGGCGAATGAAACTGTTGCTGATTTTCCAGCAATCCAGCCACCTTTACTTTTACAAATAAATTTAGAACGAGAAACTTATATTGCCAGCTGGGGACAAACCCTTAATATCAATGGCCAGGTAGAACTAAAAGAAAAGCTAAATTTAGACTTGGCTGAAACATTATCCGTAAACCGCCTCTGCAAGCTTGAACTAGTAATTGAACTTTACTCACCTTTGGAGTCGGTGATTTTAACTCAGGTACGGCAACCTTTACTAAACAAGGCACTACCTTTGAGTGTTAATACCTCAGTTATCATCCCTGCTGAGTGCGAATCTAAGCTGATTCTGGCAGATATTAATTTGTATGGGGCACTTGACGAGTTTTGTGAAGTCAGCCTATTAGCTAGTCAATCCTTCACCATTACAGCAGATGTGATGGCATTACTGGCAATCACAGTAGCTAAGTCTAGTCAACCAGAATCGTCAAACGACGATAACGTATTGACACCTGCTGTACCAACATCACAGACACCCGTGAGCCTTGGTTTAGAACTGTTTAACCTAGTTAAGACTCCAAAAATAGATCAATCTCTGGCATTCATTCCCGCGCCAAATCAGCCTTTGCCACCGCAAATTAACGCGCGATTGCGAGAAACTAGCTTGGAGGAGCCGGGTGAGCGATCGCCGCAATTACCGAAACTGCCTGTCAACAAAATCAATGCAATCGCCCCTAGTACCGAAATTGCAGATCCTTTAATACAGGAAGAGTCTGTACAGAAAGATAATATTATGGCTGCCATTAACCTAGAGCAGTTAGTAATCAGACATCGGCGCAACCCAACTTTTCCCTACTTGAGACGGCTAAAAACTTCGCCAGCAAATAATCGCACAAAAGCAAGTAGCAAGACATCAGATGTTGCGGAATTGCCAACTCATGAGCAGTCGCCACAGCCAGACTTAATTTTATCGGAGCTTGAAAATACACCGGAATTAGTGTCTGAGAATACACAATTGCAGCAAGAATCAATTAGTGAATTGGTAACTCAACCAAATACAGAGTTGACTGATGAAACTGCCATCGAAGAAGTAGCTCAACAAAATAGTGAATCTATTGTTGAATTAGAAAATCAGCCCAGTGAGGAACCAACAGCAACAGATCATCTCCAATCATCGCGGCTAATTAGAAAGTGGATGCAGAGTCAAGGCTATTCTTTGCCTGAGTCTATTTACATCCAATACCAAGACAACGGTGATATTTTAGACCAACTAACAATACTTGAGCAACAGCCTCTCCCATCTCTAAGCGCTCAAACTCCATTAAATTTAGATTCTGAAATAGAGTTGACACTAGAAGCAGAAGCACCAGAACCAGAAGAACACCAACAAATACCCTTACCCTCCGCCTTATCTACTCAAGCAGCTTGGTTAGCGCAAGAAATAGTTATAGATGATACAGACGCTGAGCCACAAACTTATGTAGCAATAGCAACTCATCAACTATCTGAACAAGAGGATCATCCATTCTTAAATTTATCCTGTTCCTTGCCTGGAAATACAGTAATTACAGAACCTTTGCCAGTTCCGCAACTGCGTGTACCAGATGGTGAACTCATCGCTGGCAAAACTATCTTAGTACGCGTCGAACTGCCGGAAGTGTCCCCGCAAGTTGTCGTGAAATTATGGGTTGAAGATTACCAAACTCGCTGGTTACTAGATGGCCCCCATTTGCTCACACATTTGTTGCCTAAACCCTTGGGAGGGTGGGAAGTGATGACGCAATTAAATATTCCCTTCGGCTGTTTAGAAATTCGCCTAGAAGCGATCGCTCTCGACATGGCAACCCAACAGGAGAGTCACAAAGTCACAGTAGTACGGACTGTTATTCCTCCAGACTTGCCAAACTTGCAGCTAGATGAATTGATGCTTTGAGGGGCAAGGGGACGCGGGGACGCGGAGAAAATTTCTCCCTCATCCCCCTCATCCCCCTCATCTCCCTCATCCCCCCACATCGGCTGTGTTAAAAATCTTTAGAATTTCAAAAAGTGGACAGGATTTGCAGTAAGCTCATCTTGAATTGTAGTGTGATTTGACAGGAATATTTACTATGGCAGCTTCATTTTTGCCCTCGATTTTTGTACCCATAATTGGTTGGGTTCTGCCTGCTGTAACCTTCGCGTTTCTACTTGTTTACATGGAACGTGATGATATTGCTTAAATAGTTCGAGGTTGTCCTTTGTCGTTAGTCATTTGTATTTACAAAGGACAAATGACTAATGACGCTTTTCATATTTAATGAATATAACAAAACCGCCTATCTTTCTGGGATAGGCGGTTTTATGATGATGATTTCTAAACAAATGCTAGAAAATCCCAGCTAAATAGTATTCGGCTGAGACCTGTATTATATCGAAGAACCGATTCCGGCGTAGGCTCCATAAAAGAAGATGCCTAAAACAGTAATCACACCTAAACCTGCGATCGTAGCGACGACCCACAGGGGAATTCTCCCACTTCCAGACACTGGTTTTCTCCTCTCTTAACAAAACAAATCAACACAAATCAAATAAACAAAGATTAACAAACGTATTTCCAATTAGTTAAAGAAGTAACTGGAAAACAGAATCCCTAGAACGAAAATTAGTAGTAGTCCCAGGTATAGTGAAGTCCGGTTTAGTTCAACCGGCTGATTATTGGGGTTGGGCGTTCTTTCCATCAGTTGCTCCTAGCGTTGAATAAACTGCATTGCGGCGATCGCGCCCAAAAAGAACACGGTTGGCACAGCTAGTGTGTGAACCGCAAGCCATCTCACTGTAAAGATTGGATAGGTAACTGGTTGATTAACGTTGTTGCCGCTAGTCATGATCTCAAACTACTTTCCGATAAATTGTTCAACTTGTTTTTTCGCTTCAAAACGGTTCTTCACAATCGGCAATTCCTGCCGTGCTTGTGTGTAGTACTCGTCGGGGCGAGGTGTGCCAAATGCGTCATAAGCTAGACCAGTTTGCACAAATAACCAACCCGCAATAAATAATGCTGGAATGGTGATGCTATGAATTACCCAGTAGCGAACACTGGTAATAATGTCTGAAAATGGACGCTCTCCAGTGGTACCTGACATTTAGATCCCTACCTTCACAAAGACTATTATTGAGTTTATTATCCTACAAAGTTTAGAAAGAGTTACAAGTTGCAACATTCTTCTCACAAATCAGGGTGAATACCGAACACTAGGGTATCTCTAAGCGGCTTCTGATGGGGAAGTTGCTTTAGTGTCTGGGCGATATTTCAACAAAACGCCGCGATCGCCAATGATAAATCCCTGATCGGGCTGGAAGAAGACAATCTTGTACAAGTTAGCCGCTACTCCTTCTACTTCACGGTCTTTTTCCCAAGTTTTACCGCCGTCAGCACTCCGCAGTAAGTTACCGCTACCGCCGCCGATCCAAAGTTCATCAGGTGTACGGTATGCCAAATCTAGTAAACCCCAACTGGTTGCTAATTCTGGATATTGTGCCTCTTGCCACTCTTCAGGTTTTGTTGGGTCGTTAAACTGAATTTGACCGCCCCTAGCTAGCATCCACAATTGACCATTGTCAGCGAAGCCCATATTCTCTACGCGGCGAGAACTATTGCGGTTATGGGGTACCCAAGCATTTTGTCCTGGTTCCCAAGTTGAGTAAAAGTTTCCTTTGGCAGAAACAGCAACGTATTTGCCATCAGCACCACGTTCTATGTTACGTACCACACCTACAGCTGATTCTACCTGAGCTTTCCAATTTTTGCCGCCGTCTGTGGTGAGATATATTGCCCCGACATTAGTAGCCATCTCAGCTACATTTTCTTTGAGTGCTTTGACTGCGATCGGGCTACCGGGTAGCTTTTCGCTCAAGGGAATACTTGACCAAGAACGACCTTCGTCGGTTGTATGTAGCAGCAGTGAAGGCTCTCCAACAATCCAACCTTCCTTACCCGCAAAACTTACTGAGTCAAAACGAGCTTTGGGGTCATCTAATTGGAGTTTGATGGGTTGCCAAGTCTCGCCACCATCATTTGTTTCCAATAAAGTAGCACTACTACCCACTAAGTAACCATGCTGAGGATTATCAGTGAAGGCAATATCGAGCAGTTTCGCGTCTGTCGGTACAGTAATGATTTGCCAAGGATTGTAGCTGATAGAGGGAACCTTGCTACAACCAATACACATCAAGACTACCAAAAATAAGGCAAATATTTTTTGCCAACTTCTTACAATTGAACGCATCAGTATTTCTTAGTTGTTTCTAAATTTGTGTAGGGTTTTCTAAAAGGTTCATCAAAAATAGTGCTGAGTATTGATTAAAACCAAGTATATTAATGTTATTTACTCGGCAATTTGGTTACAGAGCAAGCGACTTAGAAAGAAAAAGAAACTATTTTCTGATTCAATTTTCTAAGATTAGTGTTTTTTTACACTTAAGACCCAGAACTCAGAACTCAGCACTTTCAAGATGCGAGCCTTATTGTAAGCCGTAAAGACTCATGAAAAACAAAAATCCAATAGCCAAAGCACCAAAAATCAGGAGATTTTTTTGACTTGGCGTTAGCTTATTGACACCAAAACCGTAGCCGAGATTTTCTTTAAAACCGGATGCTGTACCTGCTGGCCCAATATTGGCAAAAGCGGTCTTTTTGGCAGTGCAAACTGGACAGCGCCAATTAATGGGCAATTCTGCAAAGGCAATTCCTGAAGCAATGTCATGCTTGTCATCTCCCTTTTCGGGTTCATAAACATAACCGCAGGCGCGACACTCGTAGCGGTCTAAAACTGAAGTTTCAACAGCTTGTTCGCTCATGGCTTGGGTCTCGAAGAAGGGGAAATCTTAAATATACGTTAAAAATTATGACATAAATGTTAGAGTTTTCTATCACCACCAGAAACGAATCAAATACCTGAAGTGCATCTGTTTCCCAGATTTCAGAAAAGCCAAAAAGATATAATGTAAAAGAAAGTTACGGAATTTGGGGGATTGGGGATTGGGGATCGGGTACTGGGGATTGGGTATTGGGTATTGGAGATCGGGAATTAAATATTTTTTTCCTCAACCTCTAAAATTTTCCTTGATCTTCCCAGTCCCCAGTCCCCAGTCCCAGTCCCAGTCCCCAGTTCGATTACACCATAAGCGGTAGAAATTAACTGTGTTTGTCCTCAGCGGTTACGAGTATTTTCTAGGCTTTTTGATTATCTGTAGCCTAGTACCTGCCCTAGCGCTTTCAGCATCCAAGCTTCTACGACCCAGCGGTGCAAGCCCTGAACGGCGTACCACCTATGAATCTGGGATGGAACCCATCGGGGGAGCCTGGATTCAGTTCAATATTCGCTACTACATGTTTGCTCTAGTCTTTGTTGTCTTTGACGTAGAGACTGTGTTCTTGTATCCTTGGGCGGTAGCTTTCCATCGTTTAGGGCTACTGGCATTTATTGAAGCGCTAATCTTTATTGCAATTCTTGTAGTCGCTTTAGTTTACGCATGGCGTAAAGGAGCTTTGGAATGGTCTTGAATTCTAATCTTACAGCCCAGGACAAAGAGCGAATCATCAACCCTATTGAGCGTCCTACAATCACTCAAGACCTTTCAGAAAACGTGATTCTGACAACGGTTGATGATCTCTACAACTGGGCGCGGCTTTCTAGTTTGTGGCCGTTGCTGTTTGGTACTGCTTGCTGTTTTATCGAGTTTGCAGCCTTGATTGGCTCTCGATTTGATTTTGACCGTTTTGGGTTAATTCCCCGTTCTAGCCCCCGCCAAGCTGATTTAATTATCACAGCAGGGACAATCACGATGAAGATGGCACCTCAATTAGTGCGTCTTTATGAACAAATGCCAGAGCCAAAGTACGTAATTGCCATGGGAGCTTGTACAATTACTGGCGGGATGTTCAGTGTTGATTCTCCAACAGCGGTACGCGGAGTTGATAAACTGATTCCTGTAGATGTGTATTTGCCTGGTTGCCCTCCCCGTCCTGAAGCAATTATCGATGCTATCATCAAGCTGCGGAAGAAGATTGCTAATGATTCGATGCAAGAGCGCGATCAGATTAAGCAAACCCACCGTTATTACAGCACCACTCATAACCTCAAGCCAGTAGAGGAAATTTTAACTGGTAAGTATTTGCAGTCAGAAACTCGCTTGACGCCGCCCAAAGAATTGGCCCAAGCAATTGGAATGCCAATACCACCGGCACTACTGGCAGCAAAGGCGCAAAAAGAGGAGCAAAACCGTGGCTGAAGAAGAATCTAAACCAGTACCAGCAGAACCAGAATCTTTAGTGCAAGCTGGTAAAGTTTCTCAGTGGTTGACGGAAAATGGCTTTGACCATGAGTATTTAGCACCCGATCAAAACGGGGTAGAGATAATTAAAGTGGAAGCAGATTTCTTGCTTCCCATCGCTACAGCCCTGTATGCCTACGGGTTTAATTATCTCCAGTTTCAAGGCGGCGTTGACCTTGGCCCAGGACAAGAATTGGTGAGTGTATATCACTTAATTAAAGTTGGTGATCATAGCGATCGCCCTGATGAAGTCAGGGTCAAGGTGTTCTTACCACGAGAAAATCCGAGAGTGCCTTCAGTATACTGGATCTGGAAGACCGCAGACTGGCAAGAGCGCGAGTCTTACGATATGTTCGGCATTTTTTACGAAGGACACCCAAATCTCAAGCGGATTTTGATGCCGGAAGATTGGGTAGGTTGGCCTTTGCGAAAAGATTACATCTCGCCCGATTTCTATGAGTTGCAAGATGCTTATTAAATGCTGAGTGCGCGATAATTTTCCTAACCCCTCTTCGTTTGCGGAGAGGGGTTAATTTTTTTAACGCAGAGGGAACGCCAAGGATAGTGCAAAGGTTCGCAGAGAAATATATATTAAATTTCTGGCAGGAATACTCAAAACACCTCTTCCCCATTCCCTACTCCCTACTCCCCACTCCCTATTCAATGAATGAGAATGAACAACGAATCTTTGATTCATGGAAAATTAATGCTAAATCATGGACACGGGTAATTCATCATCAGCAAATTGAAAGCCGGGCGATCGCTACAGATGCGGCTATAATCAAGGCTGTCAAGGAACTAAATCCACAAACGTTCTTAGATGTTGGATGTGGTGAAGGCTGGTTATGTCGTCAACTTTTCTCCCCAGGTATTGATGGATGGGGAGTTGATGCCTGTGCAGATCTGATTGAGGCAGCAAGGTTATATAATGATTCTCGCTTTATTGTCTGTTCTTACTCGGATTTGCGATCGCAAAAATTTGAAAATATTCTGCGGTTTTCTTGCTTAATTTGTAACTTCTCAATTCTGGGACAACGTGATCTTACTCAAATCGCTGAGGCTGGCTGTCACCTTTTAGAAGATCATGGCAAAATAATCATCCAAACACTTCATCCTCTCATAGCCTGCGGTGATGCTCCTTATGAGGATGGGTGGAGAGAGACTTCATGGACAGGAATTGGCAATGAAGTGTTTCACCCTGCTCCTTGGTACTTCAGAACAATTGAATCATGGATTCAGGAGTTTTATGGTTATAATTACCGATTATTGAATTTACAAGAACCTTGTCATCCCATAACGAAAAAGCCCATCTCAATCATTTTTGTCTTTGAGCGATGCTAACAAAACGTGTTAAAAATTCAAGACGATTTCAGTGTTAGCAACGACAGCTTCGCCATTCATAACTACAGCTTTAAATTAAATTTTATAAATCTAAATTTAAGTTTAGATATTTTGCTCGGTAGCTTTCACGATTGCGGCTGTATAATCTATCATTCCTTGAGATTTTTGATTTCCTTTTATTTATTGTGTTTATATTGGTATTTTAAGAGTTATGGCTTTGCTGTTGAGAAAATGAGATATTAGTTACTTAGTAATTATTGATTGATGGTTTTTTATAACTAGCGATCGCTTGAACTTTTGCTACAAAAAGGATGAGCCATCATATGAATAGTTAGCATGTTGACGGCACTATCCAATGTCTCAAGAATTATTAAATTCCTTCCAAGAAGCATACAGCAATCTCGAATTGTTCCCCTTAATGGAACAGAACGAAATGACAAAATTTAGAGTCGAGTATGGTGATGATTTGATTGCAGATCTTAACCAATTAGTTGAGGATAGTCCCAATGGAGATGGCAAAATTGTCTTTACAGGACATCGAGGATGTGGTAAGTCAACTTTGTTAGCTGAATTTAGCCGACAAATTCAACAAAAGTATTTTGTGGTTTTATTTTCTATCGCTGACAAAATCGAAATGTCAGCGGTTAATCATATTAATATATTGTTTGCGATCGCAGTTAATTTAATGTCTGAGGCGGAAGCACGCCGAGTGGAAATTCCTCAATCTACTAAAGAAGCTCTTTATAAGTGGTTCGCTACCCGTACTCGTACTGAAGAACTAAATTTACACGCCGAAGCTGAAATTGGTTTTGACCTCTTAAAATTAATTAGCTCTAAATTAAAAGCTGATGCTACAGTCCGTGATGAAATCAAGCAAGAATTTGAACGCAAGATTTCAGATTTAGTCGCCAGAATTAACGAAATTGCTGCTTTAATTCAAGCTGCTACTAAACAAGACGTTTTAGTAATTATTGATGATTTAGATAAACTCGACTTAGGCCGGGTGAATGAGATTTACAGAGATAACATTAAAGCTCTTTGCCAACCTAATTTTCGGATTATCTACACCATACCCATCGCTGTGCTACGTGAAACATTTCTCAGCACTATAATTGCTACAGAAACCAATGACCAAATTGTAGTCATGCCTGTATTGAAAATTTTCGAGAAAGGTAAAAATCGACTGTCTTATGCTCAACCTCGTCTAGAAGCAACGGAGATTCTGGGTAAAGTTTTAGAAAAGCGAATTGCCAGTGAACTAATAGCAGATGCGACTGCGGATAAAATTGTCATCTATAGTGGTGGTGTCTTACGAGAACTAATTCGGATTTCTAAGGAATGTTGTCGGATTTGTTTGCGGATGATCCGACGAAATCCTACAGAAAAAATTATTATAGATGATGAAATCTTAGGACAAGCAATCAATAAAATCCGCAATGACTTTTCGATACGTTTAGGAAAAGTCGATTTAGATATCTTGCAAAGTGTTTACCAGCAATTTATACCTCATGATCCGAAGCAAGCAGAATTTTTAGATTTGCTGCATGGACTATATGTATTGGAATATCGTAATGATGAAACTTGGTACGATGTTCATCCAATTATTATAGAAAGTCTCAAAAGGCAAGGAGTGATCAATGTTGCATGAAGAAGGAGCAGATAATGAAGAATTTTTAAATCATGATGGAGATAATCAAGATGCTTATGATGATTTAATCGTTTCTATTGAAGCGCAAAAGCGGGGACTAAATTTATTAATTGCAGTTTGCGATGATGCTAACTTTCGTGATGAAATTATCGCCAAGTATGAAGCAGAGTTACAATTATCCTTTCGTGCATATCGAGTGACTCTGGCACGAAATGAACCAAGTCTCAAGGCTGCGATTAATCAACTAGTGCAACAAGAAGAATATCTTCGTCAACATCACCCAGCCATAATTACTGTAACGGGTGCTGAGCAACTTTATTTTCTCAGGCTAGGACAAGAACAATCAGAACAAGAGAAATTTTTTGGTTACTTACAGTGGACAAGGGAAGGATTACGCGAATTTCCATTTGCTATCGTTCTTTGGGTAACTAATCAAATTTTAGTCAATTTGATTAAAAAAGCTCCTGATTTTTGGAGTTGGCGCAATGGTGTGTTTCGGTTTGCTTCTAAAAAGACAAATGCGATCGCCGGCAAAGAGTTAGAATCTATACGCTTTGTTTTTAGCGACACAGAATTAGCCAGCACTGACACCGACGAAAATAACCCCTTTTTCTTGCCTATTCAAGATTTACAAAAATTTATTGAAAAAGTAGAACAAGAACGAGGAGCAAAAGACCCCAGCTTGGCTACCTTATACTCAAGATTAGGTGATATTTACCGCCGCAGACTAGATCGAGGTGAGTCTCAGGATTATAAAAAAGAACAGGAATTAGCGATTAAGTATTGGTGTCAGGCTATAGAACTGCAAAATCAATTAGGTTTACAGCTTGACTTAGCCGCTAGCTTGAATAACTTAGGATTTCTCTACCGTGTCACAGGACGCTACGACGAGGCCGAACCTCTGTTAGTCCAAGCTTTGGCAATTAGAAAAGACGTGCTGGGAGAAAATCATCCCGATGTTGCACTTAGCCTCAACAGCCTAGCATTGCTTTACCGTGCAACCGGACACTATGCTAAAGCCGAACCCCTCCTTAAGCAAGCTTTAGAAATTAAAAAATACTTACTAGGAGAAAACCATCCCGATGTTGCACTCAGCTTCAACAACTTGGCATTTCTATATGAGTCTACAGGACGCTACAGCGAAGCGGAACCTCTATTAATGCAAGCTTTAGAAATCAGAAAACGCGTACTGGGAGACCAAAATACTTATGTTGCTTCCAGCCTCAACCATCTTGCAGAACTCTACCGCGCTACAGGACGTTATGGCGAAGCAGAATCTTTATATCAACAGGCTTTAGAACTGCGAAAACGCATATTAGGAGATCATCATCCTTCCTTGGCTACTAGCTTTAACAGTTTAGCAGGACTGTATAAATCCATTGGCAACTACAGCAAAGCCGAACGCTTATATCTGCAAGCTTTAGAACTGCGGAAACGTCTGCTAGGAGACAACCATCCTGATGTCGCCGCCAGTCTCAATAACCTGGCACTACTATATGATGAACAAGGACATTACACCGAAGCCGAACCTCTCTATTTACAGTCATTAGAACTGAGAAAACACCTGCTAGGCGAAAATCATCCTTCTCTGGCGATCATTTTGAATAATCTTGCATTACTTTATTATCATCAAGAACGCTACACTGAAGCTGAACCATTATCGTTACAAGCCATAGAACTAGATCGGCGGTTTTTAGGAGAAGATAATCTCGATGTTGCTACAGATTTTCACAATTTAGCATTAATATATCGCGCTCAAGGACGTTACGACCAAGCCGAACCATTGTTTTTAAAAGCCTTGGAAATTAAGCAACGTTTCCTACAACAAGCGCATCCTTTATTAACAGATACCATCTACGCTCTTGGTTACATGTACAGAGAACAGGGACGCTATGATCAGGCGGAACCCTTGTGTATAAAAGCCTTAGAACTTGATAAACATTTGTTGGGAGACAACCATCCCCATGTTGCCGAAAGTCTCAACAACCTAGCAGAAATCTACCGCGTCACAGGACGCCACAGCGAAGCGCAACCACTTTATTTACAGGCCTTGGATATTTGCGAACGCGTTTGGGGTACAAATCATTCCCGCACTGTTGCTATTGGGCAAAATCTGGAAAAACTCAGTTTAGCAATGCAAGATAGTATGTAACAAAAGAGAGTTAAGTAGAACGGGGTGGAAAAACACAACTATGTATTGAAAAATTAAATAGATTTAAACTCTCTTTCCTCTTGCTTTTTGCCCCCTGCTTCTTACATCATCCTAATGATAAATATTCACACCAACCTACTTAAAGCCTCATTTAATTTAATCACTTTTTGGCTAAGTTAACTAGAGCGATCGCTTTTACGGGAACACAAGAAAAAATTTGCAGTCATTAGGCGAGTAAGGATTGAATATCAAAAGCTTGACTAATAATTCAGAGTTGATAAATCAGAATTAATTAGCGATATTTTTTCGCTAGTTGTAGACTGCCAAATATTTAATTTGGTGAGTGTCAAAACATTGTTCGTTTATCGAACAATCGTTGAGCTTACGCGCTTATCTGATTCAAAATACTGAATTTTGTTTAGATCGCTCTATCAGCAATTCAATTTTAGTTAAGCTTAACTTCAGTATGCAGATATAACTCTAGCATACCACATTAGGCTATTTTTCGCTCATCTTTAAGATGTCGATGATAGCTGTAGTGGGCTATGCTTAACTTTCATGCGTTCTGATTTGGTAATTTACAATTCCTACAAAATATTAGTTCTAACACTATTCCAAAGACTCAAGTTAGGTAAGTAATGAATAATCAAAACTTTGAGAAAAAGTCTATCAACATTGCTAAAGCTTTTTTGGCAGCAACGATACTGATTACTGCATCTATTAATCCTGCTTTTGCTAACGATAAAGTTGAGATTTTAGATGCAGAATATGGTGGTAATGGTTGTCCTGATGGGTCTGCTAGCGTCAGTATCAGTCCCGATGGTCAAGAATTGAGTATCCTATTTGATCAGTTTATTGCTGAGGGGAATAAATCATCACAAAGACGCAAAAGCTGTAACTTGAGCATTCCTATCAAAGTACCTCAAGGCTTTCAAATTTCCCTCTATGATGCTGATTATCGGGGCTATGTTGCCCCCTACACAACTGGAAGATTAAGAGCAGAGTACTTTTTTGCTGGTCAACGTGGCCCTGTTTTTTCTAGGACATTTAGAGGCGAAAATGACTACAATGTTAGAGATCAATTAGTCACTGTGGCTGATGTTTGGTCGCGCTGCGGTGACAGTGTAAATATGCGGGTGAATGCTGCAATGACCGCCAGTGGTCAAGGAGTGGCAACTGTTGACTCCTTTGACCTTGCTCATCGCGGGTTAGTTTATCACATTAAATATCGCCAGTGTCGTTAGTATTGAGTAGTGAGTGCTGAGTCATAAATGATTTGATACTCAGCACTTTTTTAAGTATGCGATCGCAATTCCAATTTAGCTACGATTATGGCTAAAGACGCCTACTTTATAATAAAATAATCCGGTCTTGCATAATTGCGGGATGATTTGAGAGTTTGCATCAATACATAATCCCCGCATCTTCACGTTAACCTCAATCATCCTATCATTCAGCAACGCCAATAATCCTTATTTGCCTGTCACATTTTCAATCACTTCTTTGGCTTGCTCAACAAAACTTTCTTGAGGGTTTTGTGCTTTTTCAGCTTTTAAATTTCTTTTGTATGCCTTCTCAATAGTATTGAGGTTTTCGGCATCTTTTATAGCTTGTTCATAAGCTTCTTGTCGTTCTTCTTCTTGAACACCAACACCTGGATCATATTCGTAAGCACGATTAATTTTTTCTTCTGAATTTGGCTTGTATTCTGGAGGTACTAACTTCAATTCTTCAAGTGTGGTGGCATAGCTAGGCTGTGGAACAAGAATGAATATACTAGAGATGCTGATCAGCATGAGCAAGCCAATAACTAAAAAACTAGAACGTAGCACTTGCTTTAAAGATAAAAAGATTTTTTGCATAGTAAACACTTGCCAATGTTTAAAGGTCATAGGCATCGTAATTGTTTAGGTAAAGTTCTCACTTCTACCTGAAGATATATTAAATAATTCGTAATTCGTAATGACGCGACGCTCCTGTGTCGCTAACGCTGACGCTCGTACCTCGCTACCGCTTCGCTAACGCTATCGCGGACTCGCTACCGCTGCGCTAACGTAATTAAGTTTTGTAATGGGGATTTGACCCAAACACAAAACTTGCCGATTATAGAACCGGGGGACTTAAAACCACGGAACTTGTTAATTTTTAGTTATCTCAATACAAGCGTTCATACTTATACCAATTCGCTAAAATCAAGCAACAGATACAAACCTTGTAACAATTCAAATTTTTTAAGACCAACTATGAGATATTTGAATTCCTCGACTTTGCATTGTATCTTCAAATAAATTGGTTGGTAGGGCTTCTTCCACGGCAAAAACACCTGGTTTGTGAAGTTTACCTTCTAGCAATAATTGTGCAATACTGCCCGTGCCACATCCAGAGGCGATCGCAGTATTTTCATGCACCAACTCGGAACAGAAAATAGCTGCTTCACCATTTTTTTGTCCGGTAACTTCTGAGCGGACTGCCACACCAATTCCGGTAAAGCTATTAGTTATATCTGTCATCAAATGACTCACACGAGATAGAAATTCTATAGTACTGCGCTTCTGCATCAACCATTTAGGAAATACATGAGCGGTGATCCAAGTCATGTGATTATAGAAATCGGGAACAGATCCAAATTTGGTAATCACCGTTTTAACCGAGGGGAAAGAATGAGGCATTGTAAAAGTTTCCGGCATATCAAACCAGTAAACTCCACTATATCCATAGGGTGATGAGAAATTCACTGTTTCTCTTTCACTATATGGCTCAACTAGCTGCCATTTTCCATCTATCCAAGCTTCAAAAGGATGCTGTAATCCTAAAAAAGTTGTTCGCATCACGGTGATGCCAGCACCACCAGAACCAGAAACTAAATAACTTAAATGTATTTTTTCTGGTTGGTCAAATTGCTCGACACCCTCACGTACCATGCTATTAGAAATACCTGGAAAAATCCCAGTATTAATAATGGCTGTCACACCAGCATCAGCGGCTTTTTCTTGATAGTTGAGAGCCTTACTAGTATAAGAACGATGGTCACTGACATCTAGATAATTAACGCCTTGAGCAATGCAAGTTTCAAGAACATTGGTATCTCGGTAGTGAAATGGGCCAGCACAATGGATAACTAAATTAGAGTTAGCGATCGCTTCTTGCAATTTGTCAACTTCCGCTAAGTCTAATACTAAAAAATTTACTTGTTCTCCTAAAGGCAAGCTAATGGCTTTTACAGTTTCTGGGGAACGCCCAGTAATCGTAATGTGTGCTGATGTGTGGGAGACCAAATCTTGAGCAACACTGCTACCAATTCGCCCCCGTCCTCCAATAATTAAAACGCGATCTGTCATTACTCCGGCATTGGGCAACATCACTATTATTTGAACAGTTTTATGTCCTATTTGTCATCGGTTACAAGGATGACTTGCTTGATCATTGAGAAGTGGCAACTATTCTAACGATAATTTGGTGTAGAGACGTGCTATGGCGTCTCTACAAAAGCGATCGCTAGAAACGCAATCTAAATTGTGTTAGCATTCTCACCATCCTCAGCCATATCAAACACAACCTTAAACTGTACATTGGGCATAGTCCGGCAAAGAAACTGAAAATGCCCATCAGCATCAGACCGAATGCGAAATCTAGCAATAATCAGCCATTGATTGTTTGGCAATAAACGAGCAATTGCCCAATTGTTGAGTCGTTCTCGATACGACATAATTTAGCTATCTCCATACAAATTGGAGCCAAAGCCAGCACACCAGAGCCTGACAAACTTGGGAGTGCTGGCTTTGACTTTTTAAAAGTTTTTATACTTTAGCACGAATATGTTACTAAAAAAACACTAATATGTAACTAATGATAACTTTAAAGACACAGAAATGTACGATAGAATCGACGATAAAGCACAAGAAACCGTGAGCAAACGACTTAATCTAACCTTGGCTGATGCAGTCTTTTATGCGCTAGAGCGGTGGGCAGATGCTGAAGGAAGACCCACTGCTAACTTAGCTGCATTTATAGTGGAAGCAGCAGTAAAACAAGCTGAAACAGAAAACAAAATCCCCCCAGATCCCAAAAAAATCTGAGAGGAAGCTTGAAAGATGTGCGCTTTTGGGCGTACATCTTGCTTTAATTAATTCCAAACACCGACTCTACAGTCGATTTAATCGAATCTCGCGCATCTTTGAGTGTCTGGCTAATGGGATTTTTAGTCTGCAAAAACACCCGCGCACAATTGCGTCCCGGCATTCCCGAAATAGAACCACCTGGATGTGTGCCTGCACCAGTGAGGAAGAGATTTTCAATTGGGGTTTTGTAGTTAGCTATTTCTGGTAGAGGACGGAAAAACACCATCTGATCTAAAGTCATGTCGATATGGTAGTAATTTCCTTTATATGCACCCAATCTCTCGCCTAATTCAGCGGGACTTTCGACACGGCGGGCTATTGTCGCGTTTTTTACATTGGGAGCATAACTTGCCAATTTGTCAATGACTTTATCTGCAACTTGGTTTTTTAATTCATCCGTCCAACCAGTACCTTTTAAACCCGTGCCTTCCGCACCTGCAATTTGATAAGGGGCAAAAAACTCAATCCACAAGGTATGTTTGCCTGGAGGTGCTAAGGTAGGGTCGAGGGCACTGGGCATTACCACATACATTGATGGGTCAGAATCGGGTATCTCTCCTAATGTACATTTACTGTGAGCTTGTTCAACGTGAGAAACAGAATCTGCTATCAAGATAGAACCGATGAGATACTCATCTCTGTGTGCATGATAGGGAAAACGTAGCGGTTCATCTAAAGCCAAATCTATCTTGAGGATAGTTTCGTTGTTGTTAACGATGCGACGTTCTAATCTTTCCCATAAATCGGGTTCGACTGCATTAATATCGCTTTTATCTGTCATTTGCAAGAACAACCGCTGGGCATCAATGTTGGAAATCACTCCATGTTTAGCGCGATATTCTTTACCACCAGCAACCCGCACACCAACAACTTTACCATCATCAATCAATAATTTTTCTACATGTTGATCTGTGAGAATGACGCCACCTTGGCTTGTGACTAAGTTCACCAAAGCTTGCACTAGTGCGCCAGTACCTCCACGTGGTCTTGACATACCAGGATTATGACGCATCGCCATCATAATTGCACCAATAGCAAGGGTTTTTTGCGATGGTGGCGCACCCAATTCTGACGCTAATCTTGCCAAAGGTGCTTTGAGAAACTCGGAATCAAACCACTCGTTGAGTAAATCTTCAGCGCTGGTTAACATATTGCGAATAAAATCCAGCGTTTTAGAAGGCGCACCAATTACAGAGAATAAATCTCTGAGTTTTTTGATATCGTAGTTACCAACGATGTCTATAACTGATTTTGGTGGTGCATTAAAAACGGGAATCATTGCACCGATCGCACGCTGCCAATAGTCGGTATATTCTGCATATTTCTGAGCATCACGCTGGCTATAACGGGCGATTTCTGCACAAGTTTTTTCTACCGACTTATGTCCTAAGAAATACTTGCCATCAGGATGGGGACAAAAAACAACTGGATCGCATTCTAGATATTCCAGACCATACTTTTTTAGTTCTAATTCTTCAACAACAGGCCCTAAATGAATAAATTCATGATCAATTGCACACAAGTTAAATTTAAAGCCAGGAGCCTCTTGTGGCAAACATTCTTCAGTTGTCGCTGCACCACCAGGAACAGAACGCTTTTCTAATAACAGGACACTGTAGCCAGCTTTTAGTAAATATGCGGCACAAACTAGTCCATTGTGTCCAGCACCGATAATAACAACGTCATACTCTTGCATAGTTGGAATTTTGATGAAATATCTATCTTTCTGAATATTAAAAAATTTTAACTAAATTGACATCATTCGCCAGTTACAAAATCAGTTGTGGGCGAATAGAATTCGCTACTACACAAAGCAAAGTCCACCTCCGTGGACTAACCAAAAGTTATGTATTTTAAACCCACGGAGGTGGGTTTTGTCTGTGTAGCCGCGATTTCTAATCGCTTTTAATTACGAATTACGAATTACGAATTACGAATTATTTAAGATGGTATTTGCTTTAATTTAGCCTCTACCAAAAGTATTAAACTACCTTTTTGCACGTTGAGACTTTTGACGCGTAACGCCATATCCTCGAACTCAAAATAGTTTAAATCCACCAATTCTTTTGCTTTCTGTATCAATGCCGTAATTATTTCCAGTGAAATTCCTTCACCCTGAATGCAGCGAAAACTCTCTAATAATATAGGTTGCGATCGCGTGCGTGGGCTAATCATTGCCATATATGCTAAAGGACGAGTATTTCCCTTTTCCTTTAGCAGTACTTTTCCCCTAAATTCCATTTTGCCATCACCAGGTAATGACATTTGAGTTTCTTGCAGTTCAAAACTGACAATTTCACCATCTACATCTAAATTAAACGTATTAAAATAACTATGCGTAAAGTCTGATAATAAGGTACGATTAATATCTACTTCAGTGAGCGTAACACGAGCCATAGCATTTACTGGCTCATTTAACTCTATTTGACCCAAAATTGCCCTGAAAGGATTAACAGCAATACTATCAGTTTGGATTTTGATTTCCTGAACGCGGATGTCTTCTTTGATTACTAATCCTTGACCTGTAACCGAAACACCGTCTAGCTGTCCTTGCACGACTTTCAACAAATCAGTTTGCACATCTACGTCTATTTTTTCTGCTTTATCTAGTTGGTCATATAGCCGCCTTTTAGCTTCTTGTGACAATAACTCTTCTTCCAATTTATGCTCATCTGACATTAATTTTCACTCTCTGAGTATTCCTATTACACCTTACTTTAAGCCTGGATTTACAGGAACGAATCTATAGCAAGGTATATACAACTGGGAATATATATTGTCTTGAACATAGGGAGTAGGGAAGAAATATTTTTATAGCTCCTCGTAAGAATAGTTCATAAAATCTCTTGCGAAAGTTTATTATAAATGCTTTAACTTTGGTAAAAAATGCTTAAGTGATTTCTAGGAAAAAATTTCCTAAGCTAAAAAACATCTAAATTACATAATCAAATTAAATAAAACTCTTGTGGGGTGGGCATCTTGCCCGCCCTAATTATGCAAGTTATATGTGGAACAGCTTAGAACAGTTGGTTTCGACTTCGCTCAACCAACTGAGTGGTTGAGAGTTGAGCCAAAGCAATTAATGAAATGCGATCGCCTTTTAAAATCGCCTAAAATTAAGTTGATTTGATGTCATCGCAGAGGTGGCGATCGTTTGGGTTATTCTTTATATAAGAATGACATGCTGCCTCAACAAGACCTTAATCTAAGATTTGGACTGACTTAATACCTTGGCTGCATTTTGTCACTAACAGCCATCTTTTAGCATCAGGCTCTAGTGCGGGCATGATTCGGAAGTTGAAAACATCTGCCCAAGTTTCGACACCGTGAGTGTTTGCAAAACTTACTTCAAGCTCCTTGAACCGTACCCAATCGCGATCGCTGATTGCGGTGAAAACTGGAATAACAGAGCTTAGCGGTATTAGAGTTGCTGTTTCAGTCATGTTTGTAATCCTCAAAAATACAAACTATTGGTAACGGTTCATCTTTGCTTCTTTAGAGTTTTTTTAGTTTGCAGTTTATTTTGCAGTGAAAAAGTGATCGCAGAGGTGGCGATCGCCTTTTAAAATCGCCTAAGATTAAGTTGATTTGATGTCATCGCAGAGGTGGCGATCGCCTGTAAAAATAGCAAAACTTAGTTTGATTTGATGTCATCGCAGAGGTGGCGATCGTGATCGTTTGGGTTTAGGTTATTCTTCAGATAATCGTGTAGCCAATTGCAACTCCGCGCCAGTAGTTGGTCGAAATTTTCTACTGCCCACAACCGCGCTATCCCACCAGATGATGCGGTGGCGATGGTTTTGCCATCTGGGCTGAAACTCACACTGGTAACAACGCCTTGATGCCCTTTCA
>NZ_JCACKM010000205.1:0-50212 GCF_059505385.1 Desmonostoc vinosum | reverse complement strand
GCGCTGTTTCATCAGATGATGCGGTGGCGATAGTTTTGCCATCTGGGCTGAAACTCACACTGGTAACAACGCCTTGATGCCCTTTCAATTCCGCAAGCTGCTTCCCGTTGAGGTTCCACAACCGCGCTGTTTCATCAGATGATGCGGTGGCGATAGTTTTGCCATCTGGGCTGAAACTTACACTCTTACCACCTGATTCATAAGTTTTCTTTAATTCTGCTAGCTGATTTTCTATCTCCTGTTTTTGTTTATTAACCAGAATTAAATTTTTTCTGGCTTGGTTTGCTTCTTTAAACTTACTTACAGTAAACGAACCAGCCAATACTAATAAACCTATAGACAAAACAGAACTAAACATCAACCTATTCCGCCCTTGGCGAATTTTTTTATCAGCCTCTTGTTGAGCATCAGCTAATATTTGATTTTTCTGCTCAACACGTTTAAGTTCCTCTTCAGTTAACTTTTGTTGCTCACGTACCTTTGCAAGTTCTGCTAACAACTCACTTCCTTGTTGTTGACGAATAAAAGATACTAAATAATCATGAACTAATTGATATCTGTCGGCTGGAGATTCTCGCAATAACAAGACCAGTCCTGATTTGACAAAAATCCCCAACACCAAATCAAGTTTTTCCACTTCTGCAACTAAATCTGCTGCCAACTCAGCACGAGTTTTGAGAGGACGAGTATCGTTTTCATCTGTGAGTAAAAATAAGACTAATCGAGCAACACGCTCATTTTCTGCACCACAATCATTAATAACTGCTTCTAAAAATCGCTCAACTAACTTTTTCTTAGTACCAGCCTGATGATATTTCTCTAAGGTTGTGATTTTCTCTGTTTGCAGTTGCGTCCCAACTACTTGTAATTCAATAGGACGCACTTCCCCAAACTCACCTGCTAAATCCCGTACTAATTCATCAATGAGCAAAGGTTCTAAGTAAAACTGTGTTTTCTCTGTCAAACTCTCGATAACAGATTTAGCATCATCTGGGGAAAAATTACCCAAATAATAGCGGATATTTTTATCAAGAATATTATTATTAATAACGCTTAAATTAAATAAACGGTCTAACTCTAATAAATAATGTAAATAATCTTCTCGTAAAGACAGAATTACCTTGACAAAAGGGATGTCTAAACAAACGCGCAGAAACTCATAAAAGGGTCGTCTTTTCCCTTGGTCGGTATAAACGAAAAATTCTTCAAATTGATCAAAAATTAAGACCGTTAATAAATTACGGTTAGCATTTTTCCGCAACTGTTCTATAATTGCTGCTGTTGACTCAAGATTGACAGTTAATTTCTTACCTCTAACTTCTTCATAACCCTCTGCTAAACTCTGTCCTAATACTTTTATCCAATCTGTATAAACTCGTATTAATAAAGGTAAAGCATCTCGTTCGCCTACAGGTTGTTGTAGTGCTGGTATTAAACCTGCCTGTAAAATTGAGCTTTTCCCTACACCCGACTGACCATGAATTACAATCAATTTATGTTCAGTACTGCTAATTTTGTCGCGCAAACGCTTGACATCCTTCCCACGCCCAGAAGCAGCAATTTCTTGAGCAATTGTTTCAGGACTTTCGATTTGCAGCTGTGCCAAATTAATTACCTGTCGCTGAGGATTGAGATATGATGCACCAATAAAAGCACGAAAACCATATTGCTGTTCAATTTTTAGTTGCTCTTGCTTAATATTGAAAGCATCTAAATATTGACTTTGCTCAAAGTAGAGTAAGCGTAATCTCTCTAAAATAGAAATATATAGTTGTGGATTATATTGAGGATCACTTTCTGATTTGACTGCTGCTAAACTGCTAATTGCTGCTGGAATTTGACCTAATCCTTGTTGTGCTTTCGCTATAATCAATCGATATAAGCTACACTCATGTGAGCGTATATTGGATATGCTAGCTAATATTAGCAGTGCTTGTTGAGCAAGCTGATTTGCTTCATCCCAATGAAACTTTTCTAAAGCTACTTCTGCTAAAAAGCCGTAATCTTGTGCTATTTGTAGAGAATTATCACCATTTTGATGTAGTGTTAAAGCTTCTTGGGCAAGACTTTGCAACTCATCCCAAGCTTTTAGTTGTCGTAGAACTTCACCTAGTTTACTAATATGTTGAGCGACTAAATCTATGCGTTGTGCTTGTTTAAAAGTATCAATGGCTTGCTGAAGATAATTTTTTGCTTCTTGCCAATAGCTTAGATTATCTAGCAGATTTTTTTGAGCTTTTCGGATATGAACTAAGGCGATATTAACTAGTAGTTTGCCTTGTCGTTCTAAATGATTAACTTGTTGCCAATAATCTAAACTTTGTTGATAATGTGCTAAAGCAGTATCTACGCTGTCATATAGATAATCGTGCAAACCAATGACAAATTCTATACTGGCTTGAATTGCTAAGTCTAATAATTCTCCACGGTTTTGCAAATCCTGACGTGCTGTTTCTAATTCCCAGCAAGTTTGAGGGTTTGGAGTGATATTACCAGCAAAGATTGTATCTATTTGTTGTTGCATGAAGTTAATTAAATTATTGGTAGTATTTTGAAAGGCAATAGTGGTAGCCCAATTTTCCAAATCTGCGGCTAAGCGAATGAGTTTTTGAAATACTTGGTCGTTCACCCACAACAGTATTGGAAACTGGAATTTTTTTCTAAACTCTTCTCTAACTTGGTTAGCTGAAGTCAAAACAGTATCGATATCTTTTACTGACTCTAAACCAAAAACCATTAGCGCTGGTGGTTGTTCATCACCGAGTTGTTCAGATATATTTGTGTAAAGTGTTTTGACTGATGCAGGGAGAGTAATTTCACGAATTGTCACAGGAGATATTTGATGCAAACGTTGTACAATGTGTTGACGTAAAGCAATATAATTACAACGCAGTAATATCAGCGAAAATTGTCCTTGAGAAAAAGCGATCGCTCGTACTAGAGTTTTTAATGAACTCTCACTGTCAGCATCTAAGTTTTCTGGTGGTTCGCGGTTATTACTCATAAGACTAATTCGTAATATTTCGACTTCGCTCAGTACAAGTTCGTAATTTGTAATTAAAATCTGGTGTGAAAAGTAATAGCTGTAGCTGTAGGTTGGGTTGAACGAAGTGAAACCCAACATAGGTCTTGGTGTTGGGTTTCGTTCCTCAACCCAACCTACGAACTAAGATGAGTTATAACCCAAATTCTTTAGCCTCTGCCAAAATTGGGTTGATATCAAACCAGGAACCATCCTCGTCACGATATTCAAATACAAACATGCTGCGGAGCAAAAGTTCGTATCTTTCATGACCTCTTAAGTTTTTTTCTTGCGCTACCTCTCTGAGTAATTCCCATTCATCGGGGGTAATTGCTAAAGTTAGTTCATTGCGGCGTTGTTTAATGACTCTGTTTATACACTCCTGCGAAATGGGAGGGTCTTCTTGTTGAAGACAGCGAAATAATAACATGAGCAAGTTACGCAAATGACCACCGCTAACTAAGCACAGTCTTTCTAATGTTTGAGGACTATCAAAGACTTCTGTAATTAAATTACGACTTTGTTCCCAACTCACAGTGGGAAAGGCCCTAGCCATGACCATTTGTTGCAGTAGTGTGACTCCCTGTGTAAATTGAGTCCCATCTTGTAGTTGTACAGGAACCATAGGCAAAACCTTGGGGTCTACGCCAAAGCGATTTGTTAATCTGCCTAATGCGTTGGAAAAAATCAATACTAAGGGAATTGTATAGACAACGTGACAACTTAATTGATTTAACTGTTCACCGCGTTCAACAAATAGATATTCTGGTTGATAATAACCCGATGGCTTTAAAGAATTATCTACCCGGTCGAGATTATCGACGATTACCACCAGTCCTTTTTTACCTTGCTGCTTGAGTTTATCTTTGGCAGGTTTGAGTAATTCTTTGTTAATCGATTCTAAAATGCCGTTGGTGCGTGGTTCTAAATACTGCCGTAACTGACTGCGGAGTTTAGGACTATCCTTAGTTTTAGCCGTAATTTTGGCAATACCTACAGATAACTCAGCCTCTGCGGAAAGGTCTATTGGGGTTTGCAGAAAATCAATAATTTCTGTGAACAGATTTTGAAAGTATCCCGGCTTGATATTAATTTTGATTGCTTCTAAACTTTGACTGACTTCGCGGGCGATCGCCAGTAAAATATCTGTAACATCAACATCAGCCATATCCAACCCTTGGCTGGACTCGAAATAAACCACATGAAACCCCTGCTGTTCCAACTCTGCCTTTAACCGCAGTAACTCAGTAGACTTGCCACACCCGATATGGCCAGTAAATAATTGACAAGTTGGTTCATTCGGTGAAAGGCGGGTAATAGTTCGCCCTAGCTCCTCAATAATCTTACCGCCCCGCACCTTCGAGAAATCAATATAATACTGCCTATCCTCTGCTTTGCTGATTACCAGAGTCTTGCTAGGGTTGCAAGCCTGGAAAAACCTGACTAAATCCAGTTTCATCGCCAATTACCCGAAATCAGCCTAACACGCCCATTGCAGTGATTATACAGATGGCAAAGCGGCTCTTTCGGAATCTTTGGTTTATTGTTATCTATATTATTTTCAATCAGCAACGCTAAATTCCTACAAACCTAACTTCACACCCCGAATTGAATAATCCAACAACTCCATTGGATGCATCACCGAAATTTCTTGACCTTGCAACTTTAAATGCTTAGTAATTTGCAAAGTACAACCAGGGTTAGCAGAAGCAATCAAATCAGCACCAGTATTCAACAAATTCTGTACTTTTTGCTTACCCAATTCCTCAGCCACCTCTGGTTGCAGCATATTATAAACCCCAGCACTACCACAACACAAAGCCGCATCAATTGGTTCCCTCAACTTCACCCCTGGTATTTGCCGTAACAACTGACGTGGTTGCACACTAATCTTTTGTCCATGCAATAAATGACAAGCATCCTGATAAACCAAATTCAAAGAATTATCACTCAAAGGCGACAACTTTGTAGTTAACCCCACAGTTGCTAAAAACTCTTGAGCATCCTTTACCTTAGCAGCAAAATCCTGAGCCTTTTCTCGATACTCTGGGTCATCTGCTAATATATGACCATACTCTTTCAAAGTATGACCACAACCAGCAGCATTAATAATCACAAAATCAACATCAGTCTTGGCAAAACTATCAATCATTTGCCTAGCTAAAGCCTGTGCCTGTACCGTTTGTCCTTGATGTTCAGGAAGTGCTGCACAACAGCCTTGCGATTTCGGAATTACAACCTCACAACCATTCGCCGTCAAAACCCTCACCGTTGCCTCATTCACTGGTGAGAAAAACAGCTGTTGCACACATCCCAAAATCACCCCAACCCGATAACGCTTTTCCCCCTGGGCGCGAATTACAGTTGGTAAATTATCTTGAAAAGATTTGAGAGTAATTGCAGGTAAAATTGACTCCATCGCCGCCAAACGAGGCGATATCTTCTGAAGTAAACCCGTAGCCCGAACCAACTTATCAAAACCCAACCTTTGATAAACCAACAAAGGCACTAAAAATACTCGTAAAACCTTTGGATATGGAAACAGCGAAAATATCAACTTACGAACTAATCTATCAGGCAAACTGCGAGAATAATTTCGTTCCACCTGATGACGAGTTGCAGAAATTAACTTGTCATACTGCACACCAGAAGGGCAAGTCGTCACACAAGCCAAACACCCCAAACAAGAATCAAAATGTTCCGTCGTTGCCGTATTCAGTGCAATTTCACCCTCATTAATTGCATCCATTAAATAGATACGTCCTCTAGGAGAATCCATCTCCTTACCAATCACCCGATAACTAGGACAAGTCGAAAGACAAAACCCACAATGTACACAACTATCAATTAACTTAGGATCAGGTGGATGCTGAA
The DNA here is from genome assembly GCF_059505385.1 of Desmonostoc vinosum. Classification (NCBI taxonomy): domain Bacteria; kingdom Bacillati; phylum Cyanobacteriota; class Cyanophyceae; order Nostocales; family Nostocaceae; genus Desmonostoc; species Desmonostoc vinosum. Next base: position 44,316 of record NZ_JCACKM010000205.1, on the reverse strand, counting down.
CATCAAACCCCTTTAAATTCTTTAAACTAGCCGTTGCACCCTTATCAACAAAACTTTCCGAAACCTGCATAATCAACTCTTCTCCCCTCTGTGTTGGCATCTTGGCGGTTGTTTCTCAAATCCCACCCACAAAACGCCCAGGACTCAAAATACCCTTACCATCAAACTGCTGCTTAATCCCGCCCATCAAATACAAACCATTCCCAACATCACCCCAAACATCCACCTCTTTTTTAACCGCCGCTGGTGCATCTAAAATCGTCAAAAAACCACTATACTTTTGCAGGCGATCGCGCACTGCCAAAACCCGCTCTTTACTTGTAAAATGTAACAACCCCAAACCACTGCTCATATGAATCAAACCCACCTCCACCTGAGTTAAAATCTCCACAGCAGCAGTCGGTAACACTCCTATCTTGCACGTAATTTCAGACTTTGTGGGTTCCAAATGCATTCTTTGTTGCAATCTCTGCCATAAATCAGCCTCATCCTCACCCGTATAAATTGCCCCCTCCAAACCCAACTTTTCCCCCACCTCTAAAAGTCGGTTTGATTGTTCCTTCACACTCTCAACAATACTTTGGAAGCGAGTAATTAATCCCAACCCTTTACCCAAACCCAACCCAGACACCAACTGAGTCGATAACAAATCCGCTTGTGTTGGCGTTAACGCCGAACCTCTTAAAGTATTCGCCGCTTGCGATACAGCCTCCGCCGCACCAGTCAGTACCACCATTGTTGATGCTGCTTGTATCGGGTAAACACGAAAAGTTACTTGACTTATTACTCCTAATGTGCCACAAGACCCAGTAAACAACTTCATCAAATCATAGCCAGCCACATTTTTAACTACTCGTCCCCCCGCCTTCGCAATTTGGCCATCAGCACGGACAAAACTAATTCCTAGTAATTGGTCGCGTACACCACCATAACGTTGTCGCAGAGAACCTGTATCAGCAGTAGCGACAATACCGCCAATCGTTGCTAACTTTGGCTTAGCGGGGTCTAAAGCCAGAAATTGCTGTGATTTGGCCAAAATTGCTTGGAGTTGCGAGAACTTCATCCCAGCTTCTACTGTGACAGTCAAATCACCAACGGCGTGTTCTATGAGTTGGTTGATGCGTTCGGTACTAACCACCACATCAACACCCTTAGCCAAACCACCCCAGTTAAGTTTACTACCACCACCGCAAGGGAGGACGCGCCAGTTATGACTATCAGCAACGGCGATGACTGCGGCTAATTGTTCTTGAGTGTGGGGATAGACGATACAGCTAGGAGGATTTTCAGAAGCTATCGCCTGTTGGATACGTTGTTGCTGAGAGGGTTCGAGATTTTCCCACAGACAAACTGCATTTTCTTCGCCAATGATAGATGCAAGACAAGAAGCGATCGCTTTCATCAGTTTATTTTTTACTAAACGTAATTTTTCCTTTGCTTTTACCTAGTTCCCAGTCCCCAGTCCCCAATCCCCAGTCCCTTTTATCTTCAAAAAATTATAACCTGAAGTTAATCAATTTTTAACTCTTTTGTATAAGCATTCGTAGTAGAAATGCCTGTAAAAGTTAGAGTGATACCATGCTTAAGTTTAGCTGACGCAATCATCATAACACTTGCACAGTAATGTGTATGGGTATTGATACACTCATTTTCACAAGAAAAACGTAGAAATTTCAAGGAGTAACTGTGTTTTTTTTGAAAAAGCTTAATAGAAAGTTTCTCAAATTTTTGAGTGTTACTTTCTTCGTCATCACGTTAGTTTTATACCCCTCTCTTTTGGGACGCTTACCAATAGTTAGCTCACTGCCTTTAGAAAGGAACGCGATCCAAGCGTTGGCGAAGCCACTCCAAAGGAGTATCGCTCCAGAGAATGCATCAGCAATCATGCAATTTGACACTACTCAAGCAGCCTTTGCATCTGGAGGTTCCGACACCAAAGCCGCCAAAAAAGATGCCGTCATTGACTTCTTCAAAATGACGATGGGTGCATTAGCGGGTTTAGTGCTATTTATCTTCGGTGTAACTCGGCTGTCTGAAGGGTTAGAAGACCTGGGGACAGAGCGCATGAAAAATTTCTTGAGCAAATGTACCACTAATCGCTTTGCTGGTGTACTAACTGGGGCGGTAGCAACGACACTCCTAGAATCTTCTTCAGTGACAATCATCATGGTGATTGCCATGGTGAGTGCTGGCGTGCTGACCTTCGTGCAATCCTTGGGTGTAGTACTGGGGTCAAACATTGGTACCGCAGTTGGGGCGCAGATCATCTCTCTCGACATTAAACTGTATGTTCCCTTGTTGATGTTTGCTGGGTTACTGCTGTTATTTCTGGGAAGAACAGATCGCCAGAAAACCATCGGCATTATCATCCTGGGGTTTGGCTTAATGTTTTATGGGCTAGAAGCCATTGACGAAGCGATGAAGCCCTTCCGCACCTATGAGCCTTTCATCAACTGGATGGAAACTCTGGGTAGTAATCCTTTCTTAGGTGCTGTAGTCGGAGCTATTTTTACCATCATTATTCAATCTTCCTCTGCAACAGTGGCGATCGTGATTACCCTGGCAAGTTCCGGCATCATTGCTCTGCCTGCGGGGATAGCAATTATGTTAGGCGCAGAAGTTGGTACCTGTGCTGATACACTACTGTCTACCATTGGTCGAGGAAGCGCGGCTCTCAGAACAGGCGTTTTTCACTTTCTATTTAACTTGATCAGTGCCTCTATAGGGATTATTTTTGCACCTCAACTCGTGCAACTAGCTCAAGCAATCTCTGGTGGTGCAGGTGTAGGACGGCAAGTTGCTAATGCTCAGATGCTGTTTAATATCTTGGGTGTTGTGCTTTTAATTGGCTTTTTGCCTATAGTCGCTCGCCTGTTAGAAAAACTAGTTCCTGATAGTCAAGCCGACCTTGAACGCAAACGTCGGCAGGAAGAAAAGCAGAAAATATCTGAGCAAGTCGGTGCAAGTGCTTAAAGGAGGCAAAACGATCATGGTTTCTCAAACTCGAAGTTGGGCATTTGCGATCTCATTGGTAACTTTGGGATTGGCGGCTTGCAGTAACAATCAAAATGCCGATACAACGGTTTCCTTCCCAGAAGCTGTGAATAAAGCAGAGGAAATCAGTGCTTCGGAAAAATTATCAGGGTCAATCAAGATTGATGGCTCTAGTACGGTATTTCCGATTACTAAGGTGATGACAGAAGCATTCCAAAAGTCAAACACTGGTGTGCAATTCGCAGTAGGAGTGTCGGGAACAGGGGGAGGATTCAAAAAATTCTGTGCCAATGAAACCGATATTACTGGCGCATCTCGCCCCATCAATGCTGAAGAAATGCAGCTTTGTAAGCAAAATAACGTGGAGTTCGTTGAGCTACCTGTAGCCTTTGACGGTTTGGCAGTTGTAGTCAACTCCCAAAACAATTTTGCTAGCTGCTTGAAGTTAGGCGAATTGAAAAAGATGTGGGAGCCAGCCGCTCAAGGCAAGGTAACGACTTGGAATCAAGTTCGTTCTGAGTTTCCTAATCAACCTCTAAGTCTTTACGGGCCCGATACTGAGTCTGGTACTTACGACTATTTTACCCTTGCAGTTGTAGGTGAGGAAGGAAAAAGTCGCAGTGACTACGCTCCTAGCAAAACTGACACCGCTTTGGTAGAAGGAATTGCGGGTAATCCCAATGGATTGGGTTACTTTGGCTATGCCTACTACTTAGCAAATCAAGACAAACTCAAACTTGTAGCTGTTGATAGTGGTAGCGGTTGCGTGCAGCCCAGCCCCCAAACGATCGCAGATTCTCGCTACCAACCACTCGCTCGCCCTGTGTTTATCTACGTCAAGAAATCGGCCGCAGAACGTCCTGAAGTTAAAGCTTTTAGCAATTTCTATCTATCACCAGACAATGCTAATCTCATCCTGCAAGTGGGTGATGTACCGCTACCGAGCATCGCCTTAAAAGCAGCCAGTGGTCGCTTAGATAGAGGTGAAACAGGGACTAAATTTGGTGGTCAAGGTTCTGTAATTGGTGTAAAACAAGAAGCTCTCAATTAGTGTAGAAAGTGCAGCCCAGAGCAAGTGCTGAGGATAAACTTGGTTGCCTAGTGGCTTAGAGCAATCAACACTATCCTAACCTATGTGACTATAGCTGTATCTAAAATACCAATTCAATTTGATTTTCTTAATTACGAATTGGTACAGCACTTTGTATAAAACTAAGAACAAAATGTCAACTAAAACGATTGTTTCTCTTGGCTTGCTGGTGTTCATTCCGATTTCTATTGCCGCCGAGCATTGGGAATGGGGAGCGCTGGCTGTTTTCATCACATCCGCGATCGCGATCGCCCCATTGGCCATTTGGCTAAGTACGGCAACAGAGGAGATTGCAGTCGTTACAGGCCCCTCCATCGGCGGCTTGTTGAATGCTGTGTTTGGCAACGCCACAGAATTAATTATTGCTCTAGTTGCCTTAAAAGGGGGCTTAATCGATATTGTCAAAGCCAGCATCAGCGGCACCATCATCAGTAATTTGCTGCTGGTGATGGGGCTTTCTATGTTCTTAGGGGGACTACGCTATAAAGAGCAAGAGTTTCAGCCAGTAGTAGCACGGGTGAATGGCTCTACCATGACTTTAGCAGTGACTGCGCTTGTATTGCCTGCGCTTGTTACTTACTCCTCTAACAAAGTAAGCACTATCCAAATCGAGAAAATCTCGATTACAACTGCTGTAGTGTTAATCGTTGTTTACGCCCTCACCTTGGTATTTTCCCTCAAAACCCACAGCTACCTCTATGAAGTGGGAATTGTGGAACAACAGGAAAAAACCCCCATGGGTGTAGTTGAGCCAGTTGCTAAACCCAATCTTGGGTTGTGGCTAGGCATCCTAGTAATTTCGACGATCGCAGTTGCCTTTGAGTCAGAAATTTTTGTGGGTGCGGTGGAAGAAGCGACAGCCGGCTTGGGACTCACGCCCCTATTTACTGGTGTAATTCTGTTACCCCTGGTAGGTGGAGCTGCAGAGTATGTCACGGCGGTGCGGGTTGCCATCAAAAACAATATGGATTTATCTGTATCTGTGGCTATGGGTTCTAGCTTGCTGGTTGCCTTACTCGTTGCTCCTATTCTTGTATTAGTTGGAGTTGCGATCGGTCAACCAATGGATTTGAGTTTTGAGTTGTTTGAGGTGGTTGCAGTGACTATTGCGGTTGCAGTTGCCAATCTCATCAGTTTAGACGGTCGCTCTAACTGGTTAGAGGGTATTTTACTCCTGGCGACTTATACTGTTCTCGCAGCTGCTTTCTATTTTAATCCGGCATAGTTAGTTTCATTAACAGTCCTATGCAACCACATTCAGATTTTGATCTATGGGACTCTCCATCCCCACCTCCTGATACTCATGCATCCCCAGCAAATTCATCGAAAACTATTCCCGAACTCAGTGATATTACTGACCTTCATCCAGCACATCAGCGCAGACTGACCGAATCTGCACAATCACAATGGCTGTTATCGCAGGATGCCTCACCCGCCAGTCAGCCCAATGCTACTTTAGCTTTGGGAGTTCTCAAGTCACTGCCAAAAAACTTGCTCATCTTGTTGGCATCTTCCGGGATTTTAATTTTGGGGATGATCCTGGATCATCGTTGGCTAATTGTAGCTGGCATGATCGTAACTTTTTTCATGGCCCTATGGGTGTTGTGGCCTTCCTTGCTGAAAACACTAATTTTTGTGGTGAGTCAAGAGCTATCTCTGCAACTGGCTGCCGTGTTGGGCTTTTTCCTAGTGTTGCTAGGTTATCTGCATTTGACCGGAGTTCTCCAGTCCTTTGTCAGGATATACCAACAAGCCAACTGGGATGCGATCGGGGCGATTGGAGAGGGTATTGTGGGTGCCTTTGGTCAGATTTTAATTGCGATGATTGCGCTCTGGGTTGCTTGGAGACAATACAAAATTGAAAAAGAGCTGACCACCCAGCAAAATCTAATTACTCAACAGCAGACGATCGATACCTACTTTCAGGGAATTTCAGATTTGGTTGTTGATGAACAAGGATTGCTTGAGGACTGGCCCCAAGAGCGAGCGATCGCTGAAGGGCGAACAGCAGCACTTTTGGGTAGTGTTGATCGGCACGGCAAGGCCAAGATTCTGCGATTTTTGTCTCACTCAAATTTGCTGAGTCCCTTACGACGCGATCGCCATTTGGGTCGTGCCATATTGGACGGCTTAGGGGGCTTTGAAGAAGACCGAGAGGAGGGGATTCGAGTCATCAATCTAAAAATGATGTTAGCAGAGACAGACCTGTCTAACACTGATCTGCGCGGAGTAGATTTAAGCGATGCCAGTTTTTTGGCAGCTAACCTGTGCGGCAGCGATTTAACGCAAACCAATTTATCTGGGACTATTTTATGTCAGGCAAACCTCCGCAAAGCAAAACTCGACGGAGCCAGGTTGTTTTACGGCACTCTAGAAAATGCCAGTCCTCGCAGCCGCACGACTCGCCCCAACTTGCAAACTGGGGCATATACAGGTGCTGTGATTGAAGATGCAGACCTAACAGAGGTCAGAGGATTGTCAGCCGAACAGCATTACTACTGTTGTGCTTGGGGTGGTTCCAAAACTCGGGCGACGATTCCCGGTGGTTGTGAAAACATTCCTAATAAACATACTTGATAATCACTAACATTATGGAACTGAAGTGGAAACATTCGTAAACGGAGTATCTCACTTCCTAGTTTGTGGTTTGGGAAGTTTGGGACAGTACTGTGTTGCAGCTCTCAAAAAATTTGGGGGTCAAGTCAGCGGCATTGATATTAGCCAGCCACAAAGCTGGGAAGTCAAAAACTTACCAGATTTATTAGAAAATTTTTTTATTGGTGACTGTCGCCAACCGCATGTATTGCAGGAGGCGCAGATTCAACAGTATCGAGCAGTACTTATAGTCACCAATAATGAACGAATTAATATTGAAACTGCCTTCGCGGTTCGGTTACTCAATCCTCATGTCCGTCTTGTAGTTCGCTCTGCTGAACAGAAACTCAATCAACTGTTAGATGAGCAGTTGGGAAATTTTGCGGCATTTGAGATGAGCGATTTACCAGCACCCGCTTTGGCAATTGCGGCTCTCTCAAATGAAACTCAAGGACTGATTACGCTAGGTGAGCAGTTACTGCGGATTGTGCAATGCCCAATTGACTCGGCCCATCGTTGGTGCGATCGCCGCCTTGTGCAAGAATTAAACAATCGTAACCGTCGAGTGCTGAGTTATTATCCTCGTGCAACAGCCCCACCAACACAGTTTCATCAGTGGGAACCAGATGCGAGAATTCGTGCCGGAGATAGCGTCACCTACATTGAAGTCACCCAGAACTTAGATTATCTGGCTCAAACACCTGTTGTCGGTAAGCCAAAGAAAACAATTAAACAGATCTGGCAACACCTACATCAGCAACTATCAGATTTTGATTTGCGCCAATTTCCATCCCAGTTGCAACAATTCGTAACTCGGCAGCAAACCAAGCGAGCTGGCATCTTAGTTGGTATTACGGTGCTAATGCTGATTGTGTTTGGTACAACCGTTCTCAAAACAGCCCATCCACAAGAGAGTTGGCTGAAGGCTTTGTATGTGACTGGTGTGATGTTGCTTGGCTCCTACGATATTGTCTTTGGTGCCCTCAGTTCCTCGGATACCACACCTATTTGGATGCGGTTCTTTAATTTGAGTTACATGTTGGCAGGCACTGCTTCAGTTGCTGTGTTGTATGCTTTGCTCACCGAAAGCCTATTAGCAGCAAAATTCGAGTTACCTAATAAACGTCCCCCTCTTCCCCAGCAAGACCATGTAGTTTTGATTGGATTAGCTCGCGTCGGTCGCCAAGTCGTTAGATACTTACAAGAGCTAAAACAACCCTTGGTAGGAGTGAGCAACACTGCCTTAGAGCCAAACATTCTGCCAGAAATGCCGCTGATTGTTGGTGAATTTCGGGATGCTTTGTCAGATGTCAATCTGACCACTGCTAGAAGTGTGATGATCGCAACTGACAATGAAATGGCCAATTTAGAAATTGGCTTGATGGTTCACGCTGCTAATCCTGATGCCACACTCGTAATTCAAACGTTTGAGCCAGACTTTAGCAATAATCTCGCTCGCCTCTTACCCTATGCGAAAGTGTTGTGCAGTTATTCTCTAGCCGCTGAAGCATTTGCAGCTGCGGTATTTGGAGATCATATTCTTGACTTGTTGCAACTTCATGAGCGAACGGTGCTAGTGGCAGAATACGAGGTGCAACCAGAGGACGGTCTACAAGGTTTACTGTTGGCTGAAGTCGCTCACGGTTATGGAATAGTGCCAATTCTCTATCAAGATTGCACCCAAACGAATCGCTTACTATTGCCCTCCGATGATATCAAGTTAAATGTAGGCGATCGCTTAATTGTTTTGGCAACTGTAAACAGTTTGCATCAAATTGATCGCCAAGAAAAACTACCTAGAGATTGGCAGGTACATATTGATGCTGCGGCAACGAAAAGCGCTGTATTTGAAGGCGCAAGAGCCATTACCCGCATTGTCGGCTGTAGCATGAGTACAGCAACCGAAGTCATGAACCATTTACCAGCCCTTTTACCCATTCCCCTCTATAAACATCAAGCACTGCGACTTGTGCGAGAACTCAGCAAAATTCAAACTCAAGCCCATTTGGTAATTCGTAATTCGTAATTCGTAATACTTCGACTGCTTCGACTACGCTCAGCACAAGTTCGCTCAGTACAAGTTCGTAATTCAGAGACACTTCAATACTTGTGAGGCAGGCTTAGACAATATATATAGGAATCTTGTTTGATTGTTGAAAAAAATCAGTACGTACCAAAAAGCCTTTTCCCCTACTTCCTACTCCCTACTCCCTACTCCCTACTCCCTGTCAACGCAAATCAGTTAAAAAATCAAAGCGGACTACTATACTTTCATAATTTGGGATACAATACAATGCGATTTTTAAGACATTTATTGAGTTATTTAATCGATAAGCGTAAGAACAAGAATTTCTTAGTTTTTCTTGATGATATAGAAGATTTCTTTGCTAAAATTCTTTCGCTGGTGATGGTTATAGTTATTTTATTCACCATTATAGATTTGGGCATTGTCTTGAGCAAAGAGTTAATTTCCCCCCCAATGGGACGCTTTTCTACGAGTATATTAAAAATCTTTGGGCTATTTTTAAATGTCTTAATTGCTTTAGAAATTACCCAAAATATTACTTCCTATCTCAGCAATCATATTATTCAAATTGAGATGGTAATCATTACCTCTTTGATTGCTGTAGCCCGCAAGATTATTATTCTTGATTTTGAAAAAATTTCCGACACAGAACTCTTGGCACTTGCTGCCGCTATTATTGCTCTTTCAATTTGCTATTGGTTGGTGCGACGCACAAATGCCAAATATCCACCTCATTAACAGCTTGTAAGTAGGTGGACACAATTATTTATTTAATTACGAATTACGAATTACGAATTACGAATTACGAATTATTTAACATGTAATACTGCCTTGCCCAGATAACTTCTATCTAATAGTTTCTGTGCAATTTCAGCTATTTGTGTCCAGTCAGTTTCAATTTCAATAGGAGGATGTAATTGGTCTGCTGCTACTAAGCCTAAAAGCCGTTGTAGTCCTACTGCTGCTGATTCTTTTCTCAGCTCGTGGAACAAAATCAAACCATACAAACTGGTACCACCAGTTCCATAAAAGCTTTGAGCATTGAATGTCACCTCATTTCCGGCTGAGGTGCCAAATAAAACAACCGTCCCATCTTCTGCTAATAAACCGAGAGCTGTTCCCAGGATGTTTCCTCCTACAGACTCGACAATCAAATGGTAGGGGCCATACTGGTTTGCAGAAGATAAATCTTCGCCAATGACTACAGAATGAGCGCCAGCATCTTTCACGAAAGATTCGTATTCTGCACGGCGGATGTGTGCCACTACTTTTGCACCACTGAGACGCGCTAATTGAATCGCAAAGTGACCTACACCACCAGATGCACCCGTGATTAATACTGAGCGACCTAAAAGTGAACCACCTTTGAGTAAGACATGATAAGCGGTTAAACCTGCTACAGGTAATGTGGCAGCTTGAGCAAAGGAAACTGACGGTGGTAATTCTGCTAATGAGTGAGTTGAGACTGATACCAATTCTCCCCAAGCACCAGAACGGAGTAACCCAACAACCCGTTTCCCGACACTAGGCCCTGAACCATCAGCCGCCGGAGTCTCTACGACACCCGCCAAGTCCCAACCCGGACGCCAGCCTGCTTCGGCGATGCTAGAGCGTCTGACTTCTCCTCGGTTGAGGGAAATTGCTGCTACTTGAATCACGGCTTCATTAGCAGCAGGGGTAGGTGCTTTGACATCACGCAATGCTAAACGCCCTGATACATTAGGGTCAACAACGACAGCACGTATTGTACTCATATTGGAAAAACTGAATTAGGTACTTATAGATTAATTTAGTTTGTCTTGAAGATAGGGAGTAGGGAACCACTGCGTTGCGTGGGTATCCCGCGTTGTAGAAAGTGGCGTCGGGGAATAGTGGTTGTAAAATTTTCCCATGATTAGCTGTCTTTTAAATTTTTTAAAGCATACGTCCTTATTTCAATCCTCTAGTTTTAACTATAGGGTATAATTAAGCATTAAGTACTTAGATCACTGAAAACAAATTACCTCAGATCTACTACCAAAGAAAGCTCATTTCCCTCTCTAGAGAACGTGGTACTAGTTTTGTTAGGGGTTTACTATGTGACCAATTATATAAGTGCCATGAGTCTATAAAGGTAAAAACTATGGTGAACAACAAACAATTCACTCCTCATACAACTCAAATTCACCATGTAGATATAGATGAATTAGCTACTATCCGTAATCGCCGCGCACTGAAACGGCTGGTGATACAACAGTCTCTGTCAGACCGTATCCTCAAAACAATTGCGATCGCTTCTTTTGTCAGCACTAGTGTACTCGGAATTGGGGCGCTAGGGTGTTGGGGATTAGAGATTTTTGAAGCAAATACGCAATCGGTGGTAGACACCAAGCACTACGAATGGCAGACAAGAAAACATATGTGCTTGGGATGGACGCTGTTTACTCTATCTAGCTTTTTAGGTAGTGTTTCGTTGGGTAAAAAGTCTCACTAAAGATATCTGCTTTAAACATATTGACGAAGCGATCGCAGCACTATAGCCAAGGTTACTTACGGTTATTGAGTGGTTAATAAACTATTAAGACGCTTTTATTTGCTATGTGTCAACTGCCGAAAGGGAGATTGTGCAATTCAATCTTTTGTTATAAAATTTACCATAAATTATGTAACTTAATATACCATCTAATCTAAATACTGTTTCGTTGAAAGTTTGTAGCACTCACTATGTTGTTTGTGTTAGAGGACTGTTTTTGGCTTGGCTCAGAAAAGAAATCGAATATGAGCCAGATCACAATCTCATGGGTTTATTTGCTTAAAAAATTGGAGTCACACCATTAATGGCCACATTTAGCGTTACTAACACCAACGACAGTGGTATCGGTTCACTGCGGCAAGCAATATCAGATGCCAATACCCTCACAGGAGGGGACATCATCAATTTTGATGGGGTATTTGCTGACAACATCGCTCGGACTATTACCCTGAGTAGTAGTTTACAGATTACAGATGACGTGGATATTCAAGGTACAGATGCTTCCTTAATATCCGTAAGTGGGAACTACTCACAAGATTTGGATGGTAGTGAGAGTGGTTCACGCGTGTTTGAGATTAGTAGTGATACGACTGTGGAGATTGTTGGGTTAACTATCACCAAAGGATACTATGTAAGTATCGATGGCGCTAGTGGCATTTTTAACAATGGCACTCTCACATTGAATAACAGTATCGTCAGTGGTAACGTATCACAAGGTCAAGGTGCTGGCATCTTTAATAGCGGTATCTTGACTGTGAACAACAGTATTATTAGTGACAATAGTGCAGCGTTTGAAATTGTTGAAGGTGGTGGTATCTACAATAGCGGTACTTTGACTGTGAATAAAAGCACCTTCAGCGGAAACACCGCAGGCTTTGGTGGTGGCATCTTTAATACTGGAGTTGCAACTATTGATGAAAGTACTTTCAATAGTAATACTTCATACCAAATTATACTAAATGTTGGTACTATCACTTTTAGAAACAGTACTTTCATTAACAATAATGCTGATGGTTATTTTGGTGGAAGCAACGTTATACTTAACGTTGGTACTGCAACACTCAGCAATAGTACCGTTAGTGACAATTCTGGGGGGAGGGCGTCATTCGGCACCATAGTAAATGAAGGCAACTTCACAATCGCTGACAGCACTATCAGCGGTAACGATTTAGGACAAGGAGGAGCAGGCTACATCAATAACTCTGGCACCATAGCAATCATCAACAGTAGCATTAGCGATAACGATTTTAGCTTTTCTTCAGCTGGCATCTTCAACTCTGGAATTCTCTCAGTAACCACCAGTACTATTAGTAACAACATTACAACAAACAGCGGCATCAATAACTCTGGTACTGCAACGATCGCCAACAGTACTATTAACAATAATGGTGGCGAAAATGGCGGTGGTATCAATAACTCCGGCACTCTGACATTAAATAACAGTACCATTAGCAGTAATGGAGCCGCACGAGGCGGTGGTATTTACAACACTAATAACTTAACTGTAAATAACAGTACGATCGCTTTCAACTCCGGTGAAGGTATCTACAACACTAATCCATCCAATCCTGATGAAGAGATCTACGATACTACCTCTGGAACCAACACTATCTCTGGAACTGCTGTGGTAAATAACAGCATTATTGCTGGCAACATAAAAGATCCTGATACTGATCCTGTCAACAACGATGTGTTTGGTAGTTTTGTCAGTAATGGCTTTAACCTAATTGGCACTCTCAATGGTAGTACAGGTTTCAATGCTAGCGAACAACTGAATGTTCCCATTACCGACGTACTAGATACCGCTTTGCGAGATAACGGTGGCTCATCTAGGACTCATGCCCTTGTCGTTGGTAGTCCCGCAATTAATGCCGGGAAGAATGCAGATATCCCAGCAGATACAGCAGACTTGAATAACAACGGCAACATTACAGAACCAGTCCCCTTTGATGGGCGTGGTCTTGGCTTTGCTCGCGTCGTTGGTGGTAGAGTTGATATCGGTGCTTATGAAACCGCAGTCGATGTTATTGTCATTAATGGCACACCTGGTCGTGATTTTATCAAAGGTACTGCCAATAATGACATCATTACTGGTTTCCAAGGAAGAGATATTCTTACGGGCGGGGCAAGTGCAGATGCGTTTGTTTACACAAGTATCCGAGATGCCGGAGATACTATCACTGACTTTAAGACAGGTACCGATGTAATTGTGCTGCAGAAACTTTTTAGTAATCTTGGCTTGGGTTTTCTCAACTATCAAACTGCGATCGCAAATGGTTACTTGCGTTTTGAAACCAAGGGAAACAGTACAATACTCTCAATTGACCCAGATGGTTCTTTCGGTCGTGGTCGTGCAGTTAAATTTATTGACTTCAACAAGGTATCTGTCACACAGTTAAAAGACGCTACCAATTTTGTATTTTAACCTCAATAAAGAAGCAAGGGAAGGGAGTAGGGAGCAGGGAGAGAATTAACGCGTATAACCAGATTTGGCGGTAAAGTCGTTGTGTACGCGCTTTACTGGCTCTTTGGCACCATTACTTTGCTGTGACTGTTGGGCGTTACGGAGGGTGTGATTGAATACTACCACCTTGAATGCACCTGTGATATCATGTTTGTCTGAAGACTTATCGTTAGGGCTGACGCGGGGACGCGGGGACGCGGGGACAGGGAGAAATTTTAATAATAAGTAATTACCCGAACTTGATATGACTTCTTGTAAAAGCTGCTCAGCTTCTGGGTAGTAGATACGGCGCAGTTCGTCTTTGTCGTAGAAGTCACGGACAGCGCTGTGATGCTCAATAGACCGACCTCTTGCAAAAGTCGGATACTCGCCAGAAAATAAATTTTCTGGCTGATAACTCAAGTCGGTTTCAACCGACTAATAACAGTATTTTTAGTCCGTTTCAACGGACTTTTGCTATTAGGCAGAGACTTGAGTCTCTGACGGTTCAAGTATTTTTGCAATAAGTCTAATGTATGCGAATCTTTGTTGATCCAAGGAATTTACAATTACCCCTCAAGACCAACAACACGAATGGACTCAGTTCCCTACTACAGGGTATCTTCTGTAACTAAACTAGTTCTGCGGAAATAGCAAGCAGAATTTAGTCCCATCGCTTTGCAAGATTCAGCACACTTGCGGCAAACAGCGGCACAAAACATCATCGTGGCATCATTACTCATCTGCTCACAAGCCATAGCGGTGCGATCGCAAATTTCAGCGCACAGACTACAAGCATTACCCATAAACTCGGAACCGTCATCAATCATGTTGACACACATCATGCACATTTCTGCACAGTCACGGGTCATAGACAGCATAGCCATATCTATGTATTTGCCACCTTGACCTTTGCAGTATTTGAGGGTGTCAATGCAAGTGGTTTGGCATTCGATGCAGATTTGTTTGCAAGCTTGCATTTCGGCGAGTATGGATTCGGTTGTCATCATTGGAGTAGCCCCCCTGCTTTCGTTATCTTAATGTATGGCTTATTTGCAAGGTAAAGCCTTATTTTAGAGAAATCAAGAGTTTTGATAATTCCTATATTTACAAGGTCACTAAATCGATCTACTTAATGTAAATTAAGCTGCTTCTAGATATTTTCACCAATTTGCAGTAGTTAAAAACTTTGTCAATCAAGGATTAAAAAGATTTTGTTGTTTACGGACAATTACTTATACTAAGTTAACTATCTATCAGATATCAAGATTTTAGCTATCTGCTTACCTACACTTTTGACTTCCTAATCGGAAAGCGATTAATCAACGGGACTACTTTTAGTTCCGAGTCTAAAACTTGTGAAACTTTTATCTAATAAGGCTTCTAGGTATTTGGCTCATTGATAAGTCTATAACTTCAAAAAATGCCATGAGTATATATTCTTATTATCAATAAATATCAAGATTTCATGACAATTAGGACTAATCCCCAATCCCCAATCCCTTACATTTCTTTACAAAAAATACTTGCGTTTTCTAATTAACTATGCAAAAGTACTATATACAATCTACTTTATTCCTACCGACTTGCAGTAGTTTGCAATAATGACCTTGTAAATACTTATCTGGTGGAGTTTTGGGATTACTCAAATTTGGTGGGGCATAAAGGTAAATAGCCTGAATTTAGAGGTGTTATTGACCTTTTAGCAAACTTACCACAAAAGAATAATTGCTTAATACAGGGTCAACAAGGGAGGTTTTGGTATGGGTTCACAATTGCGGGGAATGCATTTGCAGCTCGAAGAGTTAACAAAATCATTTGGCACCAAAATTGAAAACGGTAAAATTGGCATGAATGTAGAGATTAACTTGCCACGTCCTCGTCCCAGAGGAGATGCAGAATTTGCCCAGACTGTCGAGAAAATTTTACAACGAGTCATGGGTAAACAGGAACGCGATCGCCTCTATAAATATGCCCTCACCTCAGAAGTTGCATAAAACCTCAACAACTCTCTGGGCGACAAACACTTTGCTCAACGGGGGAAACCCCCGCACACAAGTGCCCTCCTCTGCATCTGTGCGTGAAATATTTATACATTCAGCAACACCAACAATTAAATACTGGGAATTGGGGAAACCATACCTGTACGTGTTAACACTGCTCCTAACTGTCACCATGTTTTTCTAATCCTCCAATTCCCCTTTCCTCATCCATATTCACCACAAGGAGAACAACGGTTAATGGTACAACTCTTAGTTAAAAAAGAGTCACAAGACTGGATTAAAATTGCTACCTCCCTGTCAACAGAACTAGCTGCCACCGCAGTAGAAAGAGATATCAAAGCAGGGCTTCCAGACTTAGAAATCCAACGCCTACGAGAAACTGGCTTGCTACCTTTGGTTGTACCAAAAGAATATGGTGGTACTGGTGCGACTTGGACAGAAGCTTTAAAAATTGTCCAGGAACTCTCAAAAGTAGATGGTTCTATTGGACAGTTGTATGGCAACCACCTAAATTTAACAGCTTTAGCTCATGTTTCTGGAACACCAGAGCAAAAACAGAGATATTATCGGGAAACCACCGAGAAGAATTTATTTTGGGCCAATGCCATCAACACCAGAGATACCAGACTCAAAATAACTCCCAACGGAGAACATTTTCGGGTTAGTGGGGTGAAAAGTTTTGGCACAGGCGTTGCTATTGCAGACTTGCGCGTCTTTAGTGCTGTTCAAGATGGGGTAGAACTGCCGTTACTGTTCGTCATTCCTAAAGATAGAGCTGGCGTTGTTTCTAACCAAGATTGGGATAATATAGGGCAACGACGCACAGATAGCGATACATTCACCTTCCGCGATGTTTTGGTGAAAAAAGATGAAATTTTGGGATATTCTCATCCTCCTGATGGTGCTTTTAGTACATTTCTGGGAATCATAGCCCAACTGACAAAAACCTACATTTATTTGGGAATTGCCGAAGGAGCATTAGCAACTGCTAAACAATACACTATTACTCAGACTAAACCTTGGATTACGTCGGGTGTAGATAGTGCGACCCAAGATCCTTACATTCTGCATCATTATGGGAAGTTATGGACACAATTGCAAGCAGCAGTTAGTTTAGCTGAAAAAGTTGCTACCCAAGTGCAACAGGCATGGGAGAAAGAAGTTAACCTGACTGTTGAGGAAAGAGGAGAGGTAGCAATTGCAGTTTTCGCTGCGAAAGCTTTTGCTACTAGGGTTGGTTTGGATATCACCAATAGTATTTTTGAAGTTATGGGAACTCGTTCTACAGCTAATAAGTACGGCTTTGACCGGTACTGGCGAGATTTGCGTACTTTCACTCTTCATGACCCTGTAGATTATAAGTTGCGCGATATCGGTAATTGGTTGCTTAATGAAGAATTACCTCCGGTAACGCAATATTCTTAAGCCAAAGTTTCCGCCACATAGACCTCTCATCAGTTATGTAAGGTGGAAAACCCACCTTATTTCCTTATTTGTTTATTTCACGCAGAGGCGCACAGAGATGAGTTATGGATAGTGAGAGAGCATTTAAATTTAAGCGTCGGTCTTTTAAGTTTGCTTTTGGGAAACATCAAAATATTACTCGTCGTTCTGCATTATTTGCTCTTGGTTATGGTTTAGTACTGTCTACTACGCTGTTTAGTTGTAGTCAATCGCCAAGCAATACTCAGCCACAAGCCGCTACATCTAGTACAGTTAAGACAACTGGTAATAATGGGAATAAATTAGTCAGAATTGTACGTTCTAAACAACTTACTGCTTTAGCAGTTTTGGAACAAAAACGTATTCTCGAAAAACGCTTAGAACCTCTAGGTTATAAAGTAGAATGGCCGGAATTTGCTGCCGGGCCGCAACAGCTAGAAGCGCTGAATGCTGGTGGACTAAATATTGCCTCTACAGCCGAATCACCTGCTATTTTTTCCCAAGCAGCCGGAACGCCTCTTGTTTATTTAGCAGCTAATTCCTCTGATGGGAGAGCAGTATCGCTGTTAGTTCCGTTCAACTCTTCTGTGAAAAGTGTTAAGGATTTAATAGGGAAAAAAGTTGCTTTTCAAAAAGCATCTATTGGTCATTATTTACTACTAAGAGCATTAGAAAGAGAAGGGCTGAAACTTACTGATGTAGAATCAGTTGCTCTCCCACCTCCCGACGCAAACGTGGCATTTAGTCAGGGTAAAGTTGATGCTTGGTTTATCTGGGAACCTTTTGTTACTAGAAATGTTCAAAATAAAGTTGGTCGTGTGCTAACAGATGGCGGTAATGGTTTGCGAGATACTAACAACTATTATTCCACTACCCGCAAGTTCTATGAGGAAAATCCAGAAGTGATCAAAATATTTTTGGAAGAACTGAATAAAGCACAAAATTGGGCTAATAATAATCCCAAAAAAATTGCAAAATTACTTGCTCAAACTACTCAACTCGACGCAGTTACTTTGGAAAGTATGCATGAAAAATATGATTTTTTTCTAGTAGCAATCACAGAAAAAATTATTAGCAAACAACAAGAAGTTGCAGATAAATGGTATAGTTTAAAACTCATACCCAAAAAGGTAAATGTCAGAGACGGCTTTTTGACTCCTGAACAATACACTGAAATTACTCCTCAAGAAGTACTTGCTAAAAAGTAGTTATTAAGGTGTGTCAGTACAAGTAATTTCTTAGATTTTTATGTCTTCTATTTTGGTGGGTGTGCGCTTTTCTTTGGGTATTATGTGGCTGACAAATTGGCCATTTTGACGAAGTTGTTTGATATAGTATATAATATACATTAATAATATCGATTTAGTGTTGTTTTATTGAATTGTGGTTTCAAAGGGTAATTAAGATGGCATTAGCACAGAATATAACAACTCACAAAACTCAAAGGAAAAATTACGATTATTTGAGTAATTTACTACAACTGATAACATTGTTTAAAAAGCTGTGGTGGCACACTAAAGCATATACAATAGTTTTTAAATTTATGCTGCTAACTTTTGCTAGTCTAGGCTTTTTATATATTCATTGGTCTGGGCGAAAGTTAGCTCAAGCTTCTCATAATAACTCTGTTTTGGAACAAGAATGACTCCATCTAGAAGTTTGCGATTTGTATCTTATTTATCTCCTAATTGGTTTAAATTTTATCAAGCGATCGCAGCTTATTTAAGTCGAATTTTAGCAGTAGAAACTCAACTACATCAAGGTGAATGCGATCCCCTTGAAGATTCTTTACTGTTTGAAGACAAAATAGATCTAGCGTTTATTTGTGGATTACCATTAATTCGTTATTGTCAGAGTGTTTCAGACCAATTGCAGACATTAGTCGCGCCTGTGATGCAGGCATCTCGTTATCAAAATCGTCCTATCTATTTTGCAGATGTAATTGTGAATGCAGATAGCGATATTAAAGTGTTTGCAGATTTAGCACAGAAAACATTTTGCTACAACGACCTTGGTTCAAATAGCGGCTACAACTTGCTTCGCCACAAATTAATTCAAGAAAAATATTCTTTTGATTTTTTTGCGAAGACAATACAATCAGGCTTTCATCAGCGTTCAATTCGCTGGGTGGTTGAGGGATTGGCCGATTGTGCAGCAATTGATAGTGTAGTGCTAGGACAAGAATTACACGATTTTCCTGAACTAGCACAGCATTTACGCGTGGTAGAAGTCCTTGGCCCTTCCCCCATGCCACCGATAGTAGCAGCACGGCATTTAGGTATATCTTTAATTCAGCAAATACAATTGGCCTTACTCCGACCAGATGCAGAATTACAAAGAGTGATGGAACAATTCGGAGTCAGACGTTTTTCCGCAGTGGAATTAAAAGATTATCAAGTACTGAGTGCTGAGTCAGTAAAAAGTTTGAATTTTACCCACTAAAGTTTAGTTGTCCATTGAATTTGAGGTAAGTTTGACGAAAACTTGCTTCCTCTTGGTTGTGCCCAAACATTATTTAATGTAAAAGTTACTGAGGTAGCTTCATTGCTAATCGGTGAAGACAAAATATAATTAATCTTGATCCGGCCTTGTGGAGGCACAGTTTTACTAAGACCTGTGCCATGCATCGCTAAACTGTCTAACTCATAAGTGTTGTCAGAGTCATCAGAAATATCAAGTCTACGAGTAGAAATATCAACAGATTGATCTGGCGTACTATTAGTCAGTAATAGCGTAAACTTATTACTGCCACGCTGTAATCCTGTTACTGTTGTTTGCAACTGAACATTTGAGGTAGATCTTTCTAAAGAAGGTACATTTCCAAAAGAGGGTATATTTCCGAAGGAGTTATTAGACTTGGGAGTACAAATAATTGTAATTGTAGCTCCTTGACCCGTAGCTACATTAGGGTTACAGTCGCCATTTCCTGATCTTTGAATAATACCAGAACCAGGCTGATCGTTATCACCTGGATTACTGGGTTTTACTGTTTCTGTTGCAGAGGGATTTGGTTTAGAAATTTCTGTTGTAGAGGGACTTGGTGAAGTTGTTGGCTGCGGATTTGTCTTTGAAGAACCGTTAATAGCTTCGATTAATGCAGGTATTCCACCTGTCCCCAAAGTGGCAGTTAAAATGCCTGCTACGGCCGTGATAAAGGCAGTAACTCCCACTAATAGTTTAGCTGTGTTGCCTGATTTAGATGACATTTCTACAAATAACTATTTTGACTGGCTTGAAGTTGCGATCGCAACGCCAGTTAACTTCATACAATTTATGCCTAATTCCTAAAAATTATCCAGATTTTCAGCTTTAGCAGCATAATACGCTTTTAAATCGTTCTCGTCTTCTTCCGCATTACAAAACTTAATTACGAATTACGAATTACGTTAGCGTTAGCGAAGCTGTAGCGAGTCCTCGATAGCGTTAGCGTTAGCGGTAGCGAGGTACGAGCGTCAGCGTAAAGCCTGCGGCATAGCTTCGCTTAGAGCGACACAGGAGCGTCGCGTCATTACGAATTATTCTCAGGTGTTGTTTCAACAGTAGGCGTAGGAGTTGCTGTTGGCGTGGGTGTACTAGTAGTTTCCGTTGGTGTTGGTGATGGTGTACTAGTCTCTGTTGGTGTTGGTGTTGGTGATGGTGGGGTAGGAGTTTCGACTGTCATGCTGAGTTGATAATCTAGTGTTTTTGGTGCTGTAGACACAACAACAAACTCATAAAAACCGTTTTCTGGTAATTTTGTTGATAAACTACGTTGCTTAGAATCTTCTAAAAATGTAACTTTGCCGGAAGGCGAATAAACTGATAATAAAACTTGAGAATTTGCTTCTAGCTGCAAATCTAAAGATTGCTCTTTGGTGAGTTCGGCAATGAAAACTTTACCACCACCTGGTTTGAGAGTACCACTAACTGTTTCATTCGTCGCATCAGGATCAAAAACAAGTTTCTGGAAAGCACTACCAGCAAGGATGGCGCTGAGTTTGTCGCTGACAAATCCATACCAAACTTGCCCTATAGGCTGATTTGCAAAATCTTTACCGCGCTGCTCAGGAAATACACTTAAAAAAGCAGCATCACCTAAATCAAATAAAGAACGGCTACCAACGTTAATCTTGTTGACTTCCACTTTCCAGCGATCGCGTTCGGCTGCTGTGTAAGTTCCTAGTTGCCTACGCGCTTTAGCACTCAGTATTGAAAGTTTCTCTAACAATTGGGCTGCTGTTTTATCCCACTCCGCCCGCAAACTCTCGTCCTCTGTACCATCGCTGAGTGTACGCCCTCGCAAACTCGGATTTCTCTCCCAGAAAACTTGATTGACTAAACTGATGTAGAAGTTAGAGTCAACGCCCAACTGTTGACGGCGATCGCTTAATCTTTCTTTACGTTGCCGTTCTTGTGGTGAATATTTCGCTAAGGGATCGGTTGGCTGGCTACTAGTCGGGGTAGGGGTGGCTGTGGGGGTGGGGTTGATTTCTCCTGAGTGGCGGCTGTTATTGACTCCCCACAAAGCTAATCCAGCAGTACTCGTTAGTACTAGTGCTATTAAGAAAGTTTTGGCTGGTGTCCAAAAGGGGGGTGTGGTTCGACTTTGCTCACCAACCGGGGGTGTGGTACGACTTCGCTCACCAACCGGGGGTGTGGTACGACTTCGCTCACCAACTGGGGTGGGGGAGAGGGCGACGGTGTTAGATGTGGGATTTTGGGGGGGGTGTTGAGTTGCGGGATAGCTGACGGGGGAGGGGTTGAGGGCTGCTTGGACTTGACGGACTGATTGATAGCGATCGCCTGGCCTCGCAGAGAGCATTTTATCTAATACCTGCCCCAAAGTCGAACTCAAGTTGACTTCCCGCCGCCATTGCCAAGTTAGAGTGCGAGTATCAATCAACTCATGAGGTTGTTTTCCTGTCAGTAAAACTACTATAGTGACTGCCAAAGCATACAAATCGCTATGAGGAGACACCACCCCCGTTTGCATCTGTTCTGGAGGGGCAAATCCCACTTTACCTAAGAGAGTTGCTGGTGGAGTATGTGCAACTTCACCCGGTTGATAATACTGAGAGGCAACAGTAGCGACTACTTGTTTAACACCACCAAAGTCAATTAACACTGGTAGTTGATCGACATTGCGAAGAATTAAGTTATCTGGAGAGATATCTCGATGAATTACGCCCAGAGAGTGAATATAATCAAGAACTGGTAAAATTTGCTGTAAGAGTTGGCGTGCTTCTGCTTCTGTAAACCGTAAACCCTGCTGTAGGCGAGTATTTAATAAAGAATTATAAGTTTGCCCTTCTACATAATCTTGTACTAAAAATAAATATTCTTTACCTTCTATATTGATGCGTAACAGTTCGCGAAACCGGGGAATTTGGGGATGTTGTAGCTTATATAATACACTCGCTTCCCGCTGAAACAATTCCTCTGCTTTTTGCACAACATAAGGAGTTTGCACTTGAGGAGAAAACTCCTTTAAAACGCAAAGTTCGCGGAAACGATTAATATCTTCTGCTAGATAAGTTCGTCCGAATCCTCCTTGACCAAGTTGACGTATAATTGCATAGCGATCGCCTAAAGTTTGCCCTGGTTGGATACCATGTTTCATAGACATCTCTAATAAGTTTTCACCACACTGGAAACAAAATCGACTACCAGGAGAATTTTCGTGTCCTTTAGAGCAATATAATTTGGTCATTTGTTATTGGTCGTTGGTCATTGGTCATTTGTTATTGGTCATTAGTCATTGGTCATTTGTTATTGGTCATTAGTCATTGATTATTCTCCGCGTCCCCGCGTCCCCCTCATCTCCTGGTTGGTGAGCGGAGTCGAACCACATCTCCCTCATCTACTCTGCGCTTTACTGACTTGATCAGCAGCTAAAGCGTACCAAATTTGTCCGAAAGTCTGCTGGTTTAGTTTCTCACGTTGTTGATCGGGGAACAAGCTAGCAAATTTTTCATTGGTGTCTTTGTTGAGTTGACTAATTGTATAGTTCCCCAACTGTCCTGCTCTTGCTTGCTTTCGCCAAGTATTGTAATCTTGTTGACGAAAAGTTCCTAATTTCTGACGAGCTTCTGTACTGATATTAGCTTGTTCTATTTTATTTAAAAAATCTCCAGCAATACCATACCATTCATTGCGTAAAGCTTCATCTTCTGAGCTGGATGTAAGGCTGCGTCCCTGGAGTTCTGGCTTTTTAGCATAAAACAAGCTATCTATCACACGGGTAAAAAATCCTTCAGGAATCTCTAATTGTTGGCGACGGCTTAAAATTTGTCGAGGACTATTACCTGTTCCTTCGTTGCTATCTGGTTTATTGGTGGATTTTGGTAAGGATGGGAGTTTTGGTAACGAAATCGATGGTACTGAAATTGATGATACGCTGCGAATCACAGAATTGACGATCGCCCAAGTACCAACACCAGTTAAAATCACCAAAGCTGTTCCCCCAAAACTGACAGCGAAAGGGCGAAACCAAGTAGGTAGATGTACTTTTTGAACAAGTGCTTGTGTTTGGCTGTGGAATCTACTGATGAAGTTATTACCACTTTTTTGTTTTGGGGCAGCTACCATCGTTTTTAGTTTGGTAATATAAACGGGGGGTATGGTGGAACCTAAAGGTGGTAAATCTTTAAGGATTTGCTCAGCTCCTTGGTAGCGATCGTTCGGTTTATAAGCCAACATCTTTTTTAATACAGATTCTAGTCTGGGGCTAACATTAATTTCCTTTCCCCAATACCAAACCCCTTGATAGCTATCGTATAATTTTTGCGGTTCTCTACCTGTGAATAATACCAATGCTGTCACAGCCAGAGAGTAGAAATCGCTATTAAAATATACTACACCTTGCCTCAGTTGTTCTTCTGGAGCGTAACCTTTTTTACCTAACAAAGTATGATTAATTGCCAACTTGGTAAACCAGAAACCTTGAGAAGCTGGCAATTGCTTAACACCACCAAAATCAATCAGCACTGGCAAATTATCAGAACGCCGCCAAATTATGTTATCTGGCGAGATATCCCGGTGAACAACACCCAACGAATGAATGTAGGACAACACGGGTAAAATCTGTTTGAATAGGGTGATAATTTCCTCTTCGGTAAAAGTCTTACCTTGTTCGTGACGCTGTTCCAATAATTGGTAAAAATTATCACCTTCTATATAGTCTTGTATTAGAAAGAAAAAATCTTTATTACCTATTTTCGATTGCAGCGAAGCGTGAAAACGAGGAATTTGCAAATGCTGTAGTCTTTTTAAAACACTTGCTTCTCGCTCAAACAACTCTTTAGCTTTTTTTAAATCCTGCTGTTCTTGTACTTGGGGTGCAAATTCCTTCAGTACGCATATTTGATCAGAATTATTTATATCTTTTGCTAAGTAAGTGCGTCCAAAGCCACCTTGCCCCAGTTGACGCACAATTTGATAGCGATTATCCACAACCTGTCCAACAGCAAGAGACAATGGTTCACCACAGTGGGTGCAAAAACGATTGCTACCATTATTTGCGTGTTGTTTACTGCAATAGACATGCATAATGCTGAAGGATGAATTAGGTTTTATGAGTGGCTACAACGAGGATATCCCCGTTTGCGGATATTTCCCTAGAATCTAATCCTACCAAACGGTTGGGGGGATGCACTTCGACTTCGCTCAGTAACCGGGCACTTCGACTTCGCTCAGTAACCGGGGGATGTGGGAGAAATTTTCTCCGCGTCCCCGCGTCCCCGCGTCCCCGTGTCCCCGTGTCCCCGTGTCCCCATTCCCCATTCCCCATTCCCCATTCCCCATTCCCCATTCCCCACCAAGGAATAATCACTGGGGACGAAAAACAAGGTAAGCTATGTGAATAAAGTTAACAATTATTTACATTTTCTCCAAAATTTATCTAGACGGTACTTATACTTACCTTCATTGCTTGTCTTGTGTTTCTTCACTTGGCGGTAAGCTACGTAATCGATTCATCTGAGTTAGAGCATATCGTGCTGTTGCTTGCACATCAGCATCGGGGTCTTCCAATGCATGGCGTAACATCTGACTCATTTGTCCCATCATGTCATAAACACGAGTCAGGTCACGGATCGCATTTTGCCGTACTTGTGGACTCTCATCTTGCATGGAAATTGCTAACGCCCGATTCATTGGCTTGAGTGTGCGGACACCAATCTCTGCCAAAGCTGCCAAAATCAAGCTAACTTGTTGAGAATCTGCATCAATCATCAGGTCAACCAATGGTTGAATTGCTCGTGAGTCTCCTTGCTGACCCAAATCCCAAATAGCTTTACGTCGCTTGATGGAGTCAGAACTGCGTAAGTCTTTAATCAATTCATCAACAATATTAAGTTTAGTTAGACGAGAAGTTTTTTCTGGTGATAGTAGTTGTGTAGAGACAGGTGGTAAGCTAGCTGGAGATATTGTATTTTCATGTAAATTCGGTGATGGCGCAGGTGGTAAGCTAGCTGGAGATATTTTATTTTCACGCAAATTTGGTGTAGTGTCTGACTGCTGCGACAACGGCGTCAACGAGTTTTGGTGAGCATCACTGAAAGCTTCTGAATCGACGGTTTTGGTTTTTTGCACCTTTTTAACTTGGCCCAACCATCTCATTAGATAAATGAGTGCGCCAGTACTTCCTAAAATCCCAATACTAAGTAATGACCACCAGACGAAACCCCGCCTGGTTGACTTAGGCTGGACGTTTGATTGAGGTGTAGTCAGAGGTGTACTAGTAGGGGTGAAAATAGGAGCAGGTACAAACTGATTTTTTATCTCTGAAACTGCCTGCAAACTTCTGACAGTTGCTAAATCAGCGATACCATCGACTCTTTTTAAACCCTGTGCTTTTTGAAATTTAATCACAGCAGTTTGCGTACTCAGACCGTACCTTCCATCCACTGCACCACTATAGTATTTCAATTTTTTTAATCGAGTTTGCAGCATTCGCACACCCGAACCTCTGTTACCGAGTTTCAGAACAGTACGCTTAACAGGACTCACAGCCCTAGCTTGTGCAAGTTGTGTAGGTGTAGAGTTTGGTGTGGTTGCAGTTACACGATTTGGATAAAAACTCAAGCAAGACAAGCAGGTAAATATGAGAATTGAAGAATTGCATAGCCTCATAAGGGGAATTCGTAATAACGCTCGTTCGCGTAGCGTCTTCGACAGAAAAAAACTCGCTAACGCTACGCTGTTTTCATGCCCGAAGGGCTGTACGTAATTCGTAATTCGTAATTGGAAATGGGGAACTCGGGGCCCCCACGTTAGCGAAGCGGGGCGAAGCCCAGTGGGGATTAGGAGCATGGGGAATTGGTTATTATTTATTCCTTCCCTGCTCCCCCTGCCTCCCCTGCTTCCCCTGCTCCTCATCTCCCTCATCCCCCTCATCTCCCTCATCTTCACCTAGCCTCTAATCCCTCACCCCTACTTCTGGTTCAGATTCTCTCACAGATAAGGTCATGGTGTTTAGCTTCTTGGTGGATGCCTCTAAGACTGGTTGCTGTGTGTTGATTTTTTCATCCACAATATTAATCTTATTTTGCCCAGCAAGGCGATCGCGTTGATTAATTAGATAGATACTAACTAAAGTTAGGCATACTCCCACCCACTGGATATGACTGAGAACTTCTGAGAGTAAGAGGTTGCCAAATAACAGAGCAAATACTGGTGTGAGAAAGGTGAGGGAACTTAAGCTAGTCAAACTGCCACTAGAGGCAAAATAGAAAAATAATCCGTAGGCGATCGCACTGCCAAATACTGTAGCGTAAGCTAAAGCTGTCCAATCATATACTCCAAGATTCTGCCACTGCTGAGATTCTACAACCGATGAAATTCCCCATAATGGTAGTCCACCGATAATCATGTGCCATCCAGTAGCTGTTATCGGATCAGCATACCGACAGACAAATCGAATCAATACAGTTCCTACAGCCATCGACAAGGCTGCTAGCAACATCAACCATTCACCACTACTAAATAGCTGTTGCCAATTACCAAGGGTAATATTCGCGCCTGAGTCAAGAATATGAAAAATCCACTCATCCGGTAAACCAATTAGACTAATGCCTGTGACTCCCAATCCTAACCCCAGCCATCCCCAAAGACCAATGCGTTCCTGAAATAGCCACAACGATAGCAAAGCCACAGCCAAAGGTTGAGAATCAATCATTACAGATCCCAATCCGGCGCTAGTTCTCACTAACCCCTCTGCCAAAAAGCCTTGAAATAGTGTCCCATCAACTAGGGCAAATAAGACAATCCACAACCATGCACCCCAGCCTCTTGGCTGGGGTTTGCCCATGAATACTGCTGCAATCAGAATCAATACCCCAGCCGGTATAAGACGTACTCCCGCCATGAATAGTGGCGTGGTATGGGGTATCACTCCTTTCATAGCTACCATCGCTGTACCCCATAAGAAAAAGGGAGCGATTAATAGTAGAGGAGCGAAGGGAAGTCGAGATTCACTAAATTTCAGCTGCATGAGTTTGCTGATGCCTTTGTTTAACAAACGCAAAGATTGCTTTACCTAATTTTACCTAATCATGTCTTTTTGTGAAGGAAAGAATACTCAGTTTCAATAAAAGCGATCGCGTTCCTTAATCCTGTGGGGCTTGCCAGTTGGGATTGATCAGGCTTGTCAAAACATGATCTTCCCATTTTCCATTAATCAATAAATAGTCTCTAGCATATCCATCGACGACAAAACCGAGCCTTTTAAGTACATTACCGCTGCGTCGGTTATGAGGCATATAATTTGCCATGATGCGATGCATATTTAATTCTTGAAATAAATACTCAGTTGCTACATTTAGGGCTTCTGTCATATAACCTTTACCTTGTTTCGCTTCGGCAAGGCTATATCCTAAATAACAAAAATGAGCCGCGCCTCGGACAATGTTGTTAAAGTTGACAACTCCGATAATTTCAATTGGTTTTCTTTTGGTAAAAATAAATAATTTTAAGGATTGATCGTGAATAAATTCAAGAAAATTGTTTTCCAGTTGATACTGCCAATACTCTTCAGTGAAAAAACCATCAGACCAAGTAGGATAAAACGGAGTCAGATATGCTTTGTTATCAGTGAAGTATTTGAGAATTTGGGGTATATCTTCTTGGATCGCTACTCTTAATAACAGGCGATCGCTGGCGATTATTGGCAGTTCTGATTTCATCCAAACCTCCCAGGAGACTCCCACTTACCCTGCTAGGCTGCAATTTTCTGTTAATTACGAATTACGAATTACGAATTATTTAAAAATGGTGAGGATATTATAGCAGGGATTGGGAACTTGTACTGAGCGAAGTCGAAGTGCAGTCCCCAGTCCCCACTACCCAGACACAAGAACCGAATCTAACTGATGGGTTTGCAAGTAACGATAGAGACGATTGAGGGCGTTGATATGGGCATAAGCTGCGGCTACTACAATATCAGTGTCGGATGCTTGACCGGAAAATGTGTGTTCTTGATGTCCTAAGCGAATTGTCACGGTTCCCAGCGCATCAATGCCGCCAGTCACAGATTGTACAGAAAACTCTATCAGTTGATTGGGAATCTGCACTAGACGATTGATTGCTTGATACACTGCATCCACTGGCCCTGTACCCACAGTTGCATCCGTAAGAATTCTGCCATCAGGTGTGACAATTGTGATGGTTGCAGTTGGACAAGTGCAGTCACCACAAATTACCTGTACATGTTCTAGTTGAAAGCCGCTTTCTACTTGAATTTGTGTTTCATCCCGGACGATCGCCTCTAAATCCCAGTCGGATATTTCTTTTTTCTTATCGGCGACTTCCTTGAATCGGTTAAAGGCTTTATTCAAGTCTGTTTCATTCAACTCAAACCCCAGTTCTTTAAGCCTGGTACGGAAAGCGTTACGCCCAGAGTGCTTACCTAAAACAATCCGATTTTCTGGCAAACCGATCGCCGCCGCTTCCATGATTTCGTAGGTTTGACGGTGCTTAATAATACCGTCTTGATGGATTCCCGATTCATGGGCGAAAGCGTTTGCCCCGACAATGGCTTTGTTGGGTTGAATCAGTATCCCTGTGAGTTGAGAAACTAAGGATGAAGTTTTGTAAATCTCTGGAGTTTTGATGTTGGTTAGAGGTGCATCAGAATCAACCGCACGACCAAAGTAAGGATTGAAATAGGGTTGACGCACCTGCAAAGCCATGACAATCTCTTCTAAGGCTGCATTCCCGGCTCGTTCACCAATGCCATTAATCGTACACTCCACCTGACGCACCCCGTTTTCTATGGCTGCGAGGGCGTTAGCTGTTGCCAAACCCAAATCGTTTTGGGTGTGAATTGAAAGGATGACTTGATGAATATTCGGAACATGTTGCTGAATTCCCTGAATTAAATTTCCCATTTCTTTGGGTGTGCAATAACCAACAGTGTCGGGAATATTGATGGTGGTTGCACCGGCTCTGATCGCACCTTCGAGTACTTGATAGAGAAACTCCCGATCAGTGCGACTAGCATCCATCGGTGAGAATTCAACATCATCTACAAAGGATTTAGCATAGGCAACCATTTCTTGAGCGATCGCCAGGACTTCTCTACGGGATTTTTTCAACTGATACTGGAGGTGAATATCAGAGGTAGAAATCATTGTATGGATTCTCGGACGAGCCGCAGGTTTCAAGGCTTCGGCGGCAACTTGAATGTCTTGGCGAACAGCTCTTGCTAAACTGCAAATAATCGGCCCGCCCAGAATCCCAACTTGCTCTGCAATGCTTTGAACAGCTTGAAAATCTCCAGGACTAGCAACGGCAAATCCAGCTTCAATCACATCAACCCCAAGTAGAGAAAGTTGATGAGCGATCGCTAGTTTCTCTTGTACATTGAGAGTTGCGCCTGGTGACTGTTCGCCATCACGTAGGGTGGTGTCGAAGATAATAACTCGGTCTGGTTGAGATGCGATGCTCATAACTATCTCACGTTGTATGAATGGGATTGTTTAACTAGATTACTTTGGATATTGTATACAATATCCACAAAATTGTATACAATATAAAATATGAATTTAAATGATTTAGCAGCTAACGTACTGCAACAACAACGCAGTACCCCAGATTTAATTGCCGATGCTTTGCGGGAGGCGATTCTGCGGGGTATATTCCAGGAGGGACAATCCCTAAGACAGGATGAAATCGCTACGCAGTTTGGAGTCAGTCGCATTCCTGTACGCGAGGCACTCAAGCAGCTAGAAGCAGAAGGATTAGTTACACTGCATCTCAATCGCGGTGCGATGGTATCGGTGCTGACAGCTAAAGAGGCGCAAGAAATCTGTGAGATTCGCAGCGCTTTGGAAGTAAAAGCGATGGAGTTGGCAATTCTCAACTTCAGCCAATCAAACTTAGAAAAAGCGGCAGTAATTCTGGAAGCAACAGACCAAGCAACCGATGCAGGTCAGTTGGCCAACCTCAACTGGGAATTTCATGCCACACTCTACACAAGCGCCGACCGTCCACGACTGCTGACGATGATTAAAAATTTGCACGTTAATATAGACCGTTATGTTAGGGTGCAAATGACGCAGATGGATTATCAAGAGCGATCGCAAAAAGAACACTATCAAATTTTGGATGCCTGTCAAAAGCGAGATACCAAAACTGCTATTAGGTTACTCAAACGACATATTGACACCGCAGGAGAACAGTTAGTTGCATACTTACAGCAAAAAGCTCAGAGCTGATCCGTAAACAAAAGCTTTCGTCTTGTCTTCAATCAGCAACTAATTGGTTGAGGGCAGGGCAGGAAGAGCGCGAGTCACTGCCTTCATGGTCTCATCGTTCACCTCTTGATCGCCAATCCGAAGTTTTTTTAAAAGCTGATGTGAATGGATTTTACTTCATATTCTGAAAGATATTAGAAATATCTTTCTATTAACTTTCGCTTGCTAGCAAAATACTCTTGTATTGTAAAAATAATACTTATGAACCAAAAAATATTTAGGAACCGCAGAATCTACTTTTGTAGATTCTGTTGATATGTCCAAATGCCTATTTATTCAAAACGGAAGTTTTAACAAAGGAGACGGTGCAGATGAACGATGAGCTAACCCCTTCAAACCCAGAACAGACGGATGCCTTATTATCTGACTTACTACAAGAGGTTCAGAAATGGGAGGGAACTCTCGCTGGTGGTACAAAACTAAGTATTGGGGCGGAAGCTGTTGACAGTCTGTTTAAAACAAAAGTCAGTTTTGGCAATCCTCAAGATAAGTTAATTCGCCTCACAGAGGAGACATTTAAAAATAGCGGCATAGAACTGATTGACATTTACAAGCAGCAGATGCGCGACCAGTTAGACTTTTATTACATGACTCATACCGTAGATTTACGACCTGAGCGAGGCGCTCAGTTTCGGCGGTTAACCTGCGAGCTAGATTTTGGGCCGAAAGGAAGCAAAGAGCCAATTATTCAAAGCCTATTCCCATCCGATAAATGGCGCTCAGTAATGAGTTTTGGTGTAGGGATGGATGTGGGCTTGGGTGGTGACTTGGAATGGAGTTTAGGAATCGATAGCTCCCAGTTGGCTCAATTGTTACCATCGATTCCTGATAATCTGAAAGCAAGCTTGTCAACTAAGGATAATTTCAAGGCTTTTCTAGCCGTCCCAGCTTACAGTTATCAACTTGGTTATTCAGAAATTATCACTAACGGCGAAGGTAACTCTCTGTGTTACTGGCGTATTAATGATGACAATTTACAACGAATTGGGACAGCAAAATTTGCAATTGTCTTTAAAGTGCCCAAGGGGAATGATTCGATAACTGTGCGGGGTACGGTATGGGCTGAACCGAAGATGAACTGGTTAACTTCTACTTTAGAAGATGTAGCTGCTGCCTTGTCGGAGCGTTTTCAGAGATTATTGGGACAAGGGGATGGTGCTGCAAGCCAATTCGCCCGTGGTGATGCCGAATTCTGGACTTTAACACTTCCGAAATAAACCTAATTCACATCATTAAAATGTATGTATTGCTACGGCAAAGGCAGAAGCTAGTTCTGATATGAATAAAAGTTATTATACTTATCGCATCCGTGTAGCTAATGTTGAGCGCGTGCAGGTAGAAAAGTGGGACGCTCAACACAAGCTTTTGGGAGAACCTTCTGGTGTCTTTCGTTACAAAGATAACTTAGAAGAAATTAACTCCCTGATTAATACAGCACGAAATGGCGAAATCAAAAACTCCAAGCAAGCGCGTCTGGTTGGAGAAGTGCTATTTAATACTTTATTTGACGATACGTTGCGTCAAGACTTTGTAAATTTTCATTTCCAGGTTGTACAGCAAGAAAGCCAACTGTTGCGAGTCGAACTAGACATTGATGAGCAAAGGATGGCAGAAATCGCCGCACTGCCTTGGGAATTCATGTGCTTACCTGGGAGTGCAAACTTGGGTGAAATTTGGATAAGTACACATCCAAACTTGGTCTTTTCTCGCCGACGCGCCCAATGGCATCCAGCTCCACCAATTCAGCTAGAACAGGGAGAAAAGTTAAGGATTGCATTGGCGATCGCAGCCCCAAAGGATTTAGGTACAGTTGAGTATGAAACAGTAAAATCAGTACTGGAAGACTTAGCTCAGGAGCAATCTGAACGTATTGAGTTATTGCCAATTGTCAATCCAGCCACTCCTAACGCTATTGATGCTTTGTTAGAAAAACAGCCCCATATTTTCCACTTTATCGGTCATGGTCGTTTGCAAGATGAGGATGGTGAAGAAGTTGGACAAATTGCTTTAGTAAAAAAAGTATTTAACACAGCATCATGGATAGATGCTGGAGGTTTTGCTGAGTTACTAAATCGACATCGCCCAGGTATTGTATTGTTGCAAGCTTGTGAAAGTGGAATGTCTTCTGCATCACAAGCTTTTGTAAGTGTAGCCTCGAAAATTGTGCAGCAGAATATACCTGTAGTCGTGGCGATGCAGTACGAAGTATCTAATTTAACGGCAAGTCAATTTGCTTACGAATTCTACAAGAGATTAGCCCAAGATAACCCGGTAGATATTGCCGCGCAAAATGCACGCCGTACAATTGCACTCGATACGCAGCATGGCAAGCGCGATTTTGCTACCCCTGTTATCTTCATGCGCGTGCATGATGGGTATTTATTTAAACGTAAAGTTGTGAAAGATGAGTCGCAAGGTAATAAGGTTTCAAGTTCTAGCCAACAGACTGCTGCAACAGGTACTACATCCCAAGTGGGTAAGGATAACGTCAATATTGGCGAAGGGAAAGATATACATATAGGCGATAATTGTACACTTATTCAACTACTGGCTAAAGACAGTAATTTTGGCAATCGTTCTCAAGAATCCTTTAAAGATTTAGATTTTTCTAGTATTCCTCAAGAAAGTATTCAACAAGCATATCAAGATGCTTTGCCTCCCGATGCTGGTGTGTGGAATTTAGAGGCAAATAATATTACACAAATATTACAGGAACTTGAGGGATTCAGAAGATTATTTGAATTTTTTAATCGGTTAAGTCAAGATGAAAAAGTTCCTCAAGCAATTCGTAATAAACTGAGTATCGTTGCTGAAGAAATAGCATCAAAAAAGCATCCAGAGGAAAATAAAGATAAATACTCAACAGATTTTTTTTCTAACAAAGAAGGACAGCATGAATCCTATTTAATCGCTACCATTGAGCGCTGTGATGATAATCAGCAATTTTTACTGAATGCTTGGTTAATTATTGATGACTCAGTACCAGGAAACGACATATCTAAATTTATATCATTACTTGATAGAGACGAACAACAACTAGAAACATTATGTAAATTTGATGACATAGAAAAACAACTGAACAAATTTCTGAAGACAAGCCTCAGACATCTTAGAGGTAAACAATATCAGCTAATTATTGAGGTATTTTTACCCAGTGATTTAATTGGTACAGAGGTAGATCGCTGGAAAATTTCTGACCCGATAATAGAGGAGATAACTTTGGGGATTAAGTATCCAATTCGACTGCGATCGCTAGAACGTTTGAATCTTAATTATTTAGATTCTTATTTATCTGATTGGTATAAGTATTGGGACAGAGTTAAAGATGTTTTACACAATGAAGTGGTTCAAGAATCATTTGCACATCTAGAAGAAATGGAGAATTTTAATTGGAAATTATTAAGAAATAGTTTACAAGACAAAATAGGACTGAAGGTAACTTGCGCTCCTCCCAAAGCCAAAACCAAGGATTTATTTAATGCCATCTTAACCGCAACAACACCGATTGCAATTTGGACAAGACGTGATATTCATAATTGCGATCAGGTGAGGGAAATAGATAAAATTTTAAGCTTTAAACCATTATGTGATTTGTGTGAATCAGTTAGACAAGCTAGAAAAGAAGCTGATGCTCAGACGGAAGAGCATTTAGGTTTTCATTTAGCCCTACTTTGGGAAAATCCTCATCGTCTTACACCTAATGTCATGCTGCAATTAACAACACCGGGACAATAACAGGGAGTTTAAATTAAAAAAATGACAGATTGGAAAATCTTTCAAGGTAATAGTGAACCACACGATAATATTAATCAACTTCCTCCGCCCCCTAGTTGGCGTAAATTTCTGGGTGTAGATGATGAATTAGTAAATGAAATTGAGCAACGATGGCAAAAATTTTCTGAGGTTTTAGAGGAGGATACAAGGAATAAGCAAAGGGGTAAAAGTTTCCGCATCCACACCGATAAAAGTAATGATAAAAATACTGTTATTAATATGGTCAATGCAGCTTTGTATTTAAGACGACCTTTGTTAGTAACAGGAAAACCGGGAACAGGTAAAACTTCTTTAGCTTATGCTGTGGCTTATGAACTAAAATTAGGGGCGGTGTTACCTTGGTATATTACTGCTCGTTCCACCTTACAGGAAGGATTATATCGTTATGATGCGATCGCCCGTCTGCAAGATGTACAGATGGGTGATAAAAGTAAAGATATTGGTCGTTACATTCAACTTGGCCCACTAGGTACAGCCCTTCTTCCTTCCCGTCGTCCTCGTGTGTTGCTGATTGATGAAATAGACAAAAGTGATATTAATTTACCTAATGATTTACTCAATTTGTTTGAAGAAGGAGAATTTGAAATTCCAGAATTAGCGCGGATTTCTAAAGAAGCGAATCAGGTAGAAGTTCGCACCTATGATGGGATAGATGTTCCCATTAAAGCAGGTCGAGTGCGCTGTCAAAATTTCCCTTTTATTCTGTTAACCAACAACGGTGAGCGAGATTTTCCACCAGCATTTCTGAGGCGTTGTTTAAGGTTAAATATGCCTTATGAACCTGATGCAACCGCTTTGAAGGAAATTGTAAAGGCACATTTAGGCAGTGATGTGATAACGAAAGA
Source organism: Desmonostoc vinosum (assembly GCF_059505385.1). NCBI lineage: Bacteria > Bacillati > Cyanobacteriota > Cyanophyceae > Nostocales > Nostocaceae > Desmonostoc > Desmonostoc vinosum. The sequence goes on along the minus strand of NZ_JCACKM010000205.1, from coordinate 8,858 downwards.
TGAGGTAAAAATAAATCAATTAATTGAAAAATTCAGAACATTGCGAGAAAGTGGGGATATAGCAACAGATCAACTGCTGAATGCCATTTATATAGTCACTCGTGAGTTTAAACCGCAACCAGCAGAAGAAAAAGACCTGATTGAAGTATTGCTGAAATACTTAACCAGTGCGGAGGACAGATGATTGACCAGTTAATTACTGCATTGAGTAAAGAAGTAGAAATGTCAGCCAAAGAAATTGCTGATACGATTTGGCTAGCACTACAAATGCAGGAATTTCAAGCTGAATTAGTCTTACTCCTGCCAACAGAAGACGAGAAGGAAATTAACAAAGAGGGAGGTCAGCCAAATCAGGAAATATTGCCAGAACCCAAGCCAGAAATTTCCAAGTTAAAAGAAACACCAAATCAGTCACTAGAAGAACAAAAAGCAGGTATTTATCCTCGAAATGAGCAAGCAAATTCCAAATCATCATCCTCAGATTTATCCTTTAAAGTCCCTGATGCTCCTTCTTTGCGTGAGCCTTTAACCTTAGCACGAGCGTTAAAGCCCTTAATGCGTCGTGTTCCTTCTGGGAGGGAATTAGTCTTAGATGAAGCCGCTACCATTCAAAGAATTGCGGATGAAGGGCTTTGGATACCTGTACTTAGACCCATAGTAGAACCTTGGTTAGATTTAGAGTTAGTGGTTGATGAAGCCATCTCCATGCAAATTTGGAGACATACCATTAGGGAATTAGAACGACTGCTGAAAAACTATGGAATTTTCCGAGATGTGAGGGTTTGGGGACTAATTACAGATGGAAATGAACAAGTGCAGATTCGTCGGGGTATTGGTACAGCAGCTAAAAATCAAACTCTCCGTAGTCCCAAGGAATTAATTGACCCTAATGGTCGGCGTTTGGTGTTGGTAGTCAGTGATTGTGTATCATCTCTCTGGCGCAATGGAGGGGTTACACCTGTATTAGAACTCTGGGCAAAACAAGGGTCAATGGCAATTGTCCAAATGCTTCCTAAGTGGCTGTGGAAAAGAACTGCTTTAGGTAGAGCCTCAGAAGTACGGTTGCAGGGGTTGACTCCGGGAGTGTGTAACCAGAAATTAATTGCCAAGGAAGTGTCATTCTGGGATGAACTTGATGAGGAAACGGGGGTTAAAGTTCCTGTATTTACCTTAGAACAAGATAAGGTCGCTACTTGGGCGCAAATGTTGTCGGGTAAGGGCAATATTTGGACACTGGGATATGTGTTTAAGTTAAATGCAACTCCTGTTGATAAGGAAAGTAGTTTATTTAATCTTACTCATAGTGATTTGAGTGCAGAACAGCGTGTACAGGCTTTTCGGGTGACAGCTTCACCAATGGCACGAAAATTGGCAGGATTATTAGCTTCTGCACCTGTGATTAGTTTGCCAATTGTGCGATTGATTCGGGAAACACTGTTAGACAAATCTCAACAAGTTCATGTGGCTGAGGTATTTTTAGGTGGATTATTAAAACCATTATCTGAAATTAATACAGATATCAATCCTGATTATGTTCAGTACGAATTTCTAGAGGGAGTACGGGAGTTATTAGTTGATTCTGTTCCTTCCCAGTATGTTTTGAATATAGTAGATAAGGTATCAAACTATATAGCGAAAAAAGCAGGTTTATCGCTAGAGGACTTTGCTGCTGTTTTAAAGAATCCGCCACAAGTTAGGGATAGTGAAATTGTTGAAGAAATACAATATTTTGCAACGGTTACGGCTAATATATTAAGATGCTTAGGTGGGAAGTATGCAAAAGTTGCTGAAAATTTAGAAAAATGTAATGTAACGACAAGCGATAGAAGTGCTGATGATGCTATTCTCATGCAACTGCCATCTGATAAAACGTCAGCAAAGGAAGCCCGTACTCTAGCTATTTCTGCTCTGCAATACTTGGCAGAAGAACCTGATTTAAAAGATGAGACAGTTTACCAAATTATCGATACAGCTATAAATAACTTAAATGACCTTGATGCCACTGGTTCTAAGCCAAAAACACCGATGGATGAGGCATTTTGTGCAGTAATGCAATCTCGTTTTGGACAGCTATGTCGAAATCGATTGCTGCAAAATTACGTTCAAGCTAGTAATTCCCATCGAAATAGAATTGGTCTTCTCCTAAGTTTAACAACAGAGGAGACTAATATTACTTCAGAAAACGCTGTTCAGATATTAAACCCTCTCGTTGAAAAGCTAACTGCTAGTATTTCTGTTGAAGAACGTGTTGACGCAGCAATTCATTTGATCGAAGCCTTCTTTCGTTTACAGACTAATAAAGCTGACGCAAAAATAAATTGTTTATCTGACTCATTTCTGCGTGAAACGGTTAGTGCATTGTTCACGGCTGCGGAAGAAGAGATGAATAACTACGCAGTATCAACCGCAGCTACATGGGCGCTCGCATGGTTGACTAACGCAATGACTGGCAGTTATTCCACAACTTACACTTTGACTGAAGCCGAACTCAAACGCTTACAGCAAATAGCCATGAACAAGAAGCGGGATGCTTTTGCCCGAAGCAGGGCTGCTCTTGTTCTGAGTATCTGCGCCCCTGAAAAAACTGTATTTGCCCAAGCAGACTGGCTTGATGAATGGGCACTTGTGGCAGATGGAGCCAAGTCTCACAAACAGTTACCTGTAGTAGAAACTATTGATCGTCCGCTAGATATTGATGTTCTGCAAGATCTAATCTCTTCACCTTTGCCAACACAGGCTAAACGTAACGTAGCTATCGCTCTGGGTCGATTAGGGTGTTTCGTTCCTGAAATGATAGAACCACTTTTACAAATTTTCCAAGATGATACATTGTATAAGGAAGCACGCGATGAGGCACTAGTATATTTAGCATTAACAGGTGGACATCAAGTTACCTCCGCACTCATGTTGGGAGTAAACCGTCCAAGGGATGACGCTGATCAATATAATTTTGCTATGCGTTGCTTTCTAGCACTTATCAGTATGAGCGATATAGATACACTAAAAAACCAGATTAGTCTCGGTATGGGCGAGCAGACAGAGATTAGTGCATACGCTTATACATTAGCCGGGATTGCAAGTTCAGAGGGACGAAAAGTTTTAGAGTCCATAAAGAATCATGAAAAAGAGCAGGTTCAGAATGCTGTAGCTAATGCCTTGTCAAAATCAATCCAATGGGATTCGCCAAAAGCGCAACCAGATAAGAAAAGTACCTCTAGTAAAAATGACTCTACTTATTATGTAGATCAAGTAATTTCAAGTAGAGGTCACTTAATTCATAAGCTCAAAGCTAAAGATAGCACAGGAAGATGGGCATATTACTTTGTTCTCATAAGAGATGATGTCGAACCAGCTTTTATGGAAGCACTAAAATCAACTGAAAGTATTGATTTAGAAGATTATGGAAGGGTTATCGCTTCTAACTATGGAGAGGAACCTAATGAAAATATAAAAAACTTGCTAAAAGAAAAGTATGGTTTCGATGTTTAAAATACTTTGTTCCACCTTTCCTGCTTCTTGATCTGTCAAAACATCATGTCCCAAACTACGTAATAATTCCACAACTGGAAACGGAAATTGCTCGTCTGCGTAAAATCGTGCTATCGACTAGGCTACCTCATTACGCTTAATTGCCAATTCGATTTCATCAAGATGAGTGCTTGTTATTCAACTTTTTTCTGTTTAACATAATTACGGAAGTCATCTATTGTGAGTTGATTGAGCCATTGATGACGTTCTTTAGTATAGTCACCATAACCTACTTCTAACTGCTGTAAAAACCTTAGCGTTCCTGCTACTCCTAACGCATCAATAAGAGCTTGATATCCTTGTTGCCTAATTTCCTTCAGTTTCATTGTTTTCTTCCTCTGTTTGCAAAACATTCATTAACCAAATGGTAGGGTTTTCGACTTCTATGTTCAAAATACTTGGAAACTTTTTTGCTTTCCGAAGCAGTCGGTCGTCAGTCGTTAAAAATACATCAGCATCTCCAGCTTCTGCAAAAGCCAAATGTAACGCATCGTGAAATTTAAAACTCAACTTCATTAACTCTTCTGCTCTCAAATCAATATTTTCAGTTGATTGAATATAAATATTGGCTAAATTTAGTATCAATTTGACCTGTTGTTGTTTAAATGAGTCTGAATGTAGACTAACCTCAAATTCAATAATATCGCTATTCATCAATATCCACTTGCCATCTTCGCAATTTTGAATAATTTCTGTTACTGCTTCAGCCTCCATACGCATCCGAAATTGTTCTAAATTGTCTAAAGTTTGATTCAGACAACAAACATCGAGATAAATTTTAGTCATGTTGTATTTTGACTGGAAACTGTAAAGTAGCTATGTGCGCGTAAAATCCAAAATTTACTTATTCTGACTGGGCAAAAGTGCTACAACAGTAAAATGATATAGCTGCTTTACTTTAATTACAATTCTATTGGTTACAGGTATTCAATGACACATACGCAGCAGATCCAAGAAACTCTGCATCGAGTTGAAATTGGACAGCAAACTGATGAGGATATAAAATTTTTACGTCAGCTACTTCTGGCAGGCGATCGCCAAATTGTATCGCAACTAGGCAAATACAACGTCAACATTGGTGAAGGGAAAGAGATACATATAGGCGGATGGCATTTATCAACAGTGAAATGAATAAGCGATCCAAGATTTAGTTAAAGCGATCAAAAAGTAAGTTGAGAATGTGTAGCTAATTTAACTGAGGATTTTGATGACTAAAGATATGCGACGCGAATTTACTAACCGTGATGAGTTAATCACTTACCTCCGCGAACAATTTCCAAATGCGGTGAAACGAGATGACCACATTAGCGAAACTGTCGGAGGACGCAAAGCTGCACACAAAGCACTGCAACAAATTGACCCAGTGCGCTATGCACAATCACGTAACTTTTTCACAGGTGCTGTGACGCGACTTTCGCCTTACATCCGTTATGGCGTTTTAAGCTTGCGAGAAATCCGAGAATTTGTGCTTGACCGTGTACAACATCAAGACGAAGCAACAAAACTAATTAATGAGTTAAGCTGGCGCGATTATTGGCAGCGGTTGTATTTGAAGCTAGGGAATGATATCTGGAAAGACCAAGAAGAATACAAAACTGGTTACAGCGGGAGTGAATATGCACCCGAATTGTCAGCAGATATCCGCCAAGGAACTACAGGCAGAGTTTGCATCGACAGTTTCAGCCGTGACTTGCGAGAAACTGGCTATCTACATAACCATGCACGCATGTGGTTAGCAGCATACATTATTCATTGGCGACGCATTCGTTGGCAAGCTGGAGCTAAATGGTTTCTTGAACATCTTCTAGATGGCGACCCAGCTAGTAATAATATGTCATGGCAGTGGGTTGCTAGTACCTTCAGCCATAAACCTTATTTTTTCAATCGCGAGAATTTAGAACGCTACACCAAAAATATTTATTGTCAGCAATGTCGTCTTTATGGTCATTGTGATTTTGAGGGTAGTTATGAAGAGATAGAACAGCGACTTTTCCCCAAAGGAGAATTTAACAAACAACCCAACAGCCAAACTTGGCAGCGTGGTAAGAAAAGTAAAAAGTAGGTGTTACTAATGCTGATGAAAAATTGATCTAATTTGGGAACCCTAATGGATAAGATTAGATGCCTTGTTACTTATATTTTTCTTTCTCATAGGGTGAAAGCTTGTTATGAAACAAATAAAACTTAAAATTAATCATAAATTAGAGCAATTCTTAGAGCAAAAGATTATACCTCGCTTAGTATTTTGGATAGAATATTTAGAATCGAAAATTAGACGATACAAGCATTTAGAAATTAAAGAGAAATTAAAGTTTTGCGGTTCAGGTGTTCGGTTTAAAAGAGATATTAAAATTGAACATCCACAAAATATATCTCTTGGCAATAAAGTTTATATTGGAACAGATGTTTTATTAGATGGTCGTGGTGGTATCACAATTGGTGACAATACTACAATTGGATTTAATGTTGTCGTCCTCTCTGCAAACCATGACTATCAAAGTAACGATTTGCCCTACGAACATAACGTTTACATTCATAAACCTGTGAATATTGGTCGCAATGTTTGGATTGGTGGCAATGTTTTAATTGTCCCAGGAGTAACTATTGGAGACGGGGCAATTGTGGCAGCAGGTACGGTTGTAACTGCTAATATTGAAGCTTTAGCAATTGTTGGTAATCAACCAATGAGAATAATTAAATACCGCGATCGCGAACATTATCAACAGCTAGCTCAAAAACAAGAATAATTAACAAGTTCCGTAGATTTAAGTCCCCCGATTCTCTAATCGGCAAGTTTTATGTTGGAGTGAAATCCCCATTACAAAACTTAATTACGAATTACGAATTACGAATTATTTAATACTCTCCTAAAGCAGCCTGAGAAATTTGTTCAACAGTCAAGTTTAGTTCTGGAAAAGTAGCTGATTGAATGCGGTCATTTCCCCGAAACTGAGTAATTTGATACTCACCTTCAACTAAAACATAGACTGATATTGTAGGCTGTTTAGGATTTCCAATAAACCGCCTCCCACCAAAAGCAGCATAATCAACAATCCAATATTCTAAAATGCCAACTTCCTCATACTCACCAAATTTCAGGAAATAATCATCCCGCCAATTCGTGCTGATAACTTCCACTACTAATGGAATTGATTCTGCTTGAGTAACTGTTGATGATTTTTTCCAAAATGGTTCGTTAACCAAGTTAGGGAGATTCAACACCAATACATCTGGAATATACCCAGATTTCTGATCAACTGATTTGACTAATGCTTGACCAAGAATCGCATAAGCTCTCTTCAATCTGCGAATCTCAAAATTCAGTTCTCTAATCAAAAATGCTCTGACTAACTCATGTTCTCCTGTTGGCTGCGTTTTTATTATGACTCCTTTGTGTAATTCATATCGACCATTTTCTGGTTTCCATTCGATGAATTCTTCAAATTTTATCGGTTCTACTAAAGGTTGAAACATAATGCTGTTTCCTTCAATACCTAAATTAGGATTCCAGCTTACTATAGTGGTCTGTCTTATTAATTTTGTAGGGTTCGTAGTAAGGACTTTAGTGCTTTCCTATTAAAGGACTAAAGTCCTTACTACAAACGCATTATTTTAGCTGAAACAGTCTACTAGTATTGCTTAGACTAGCACAGGCGTATTAGCACGCTTTACTTGAGGCGTTGCAATCATCCGCATCCCTGTTGGTGTGGCTAGAGTTAAACCCCGACGTACAGGACGCACAGGACGCTTGTTAGTTAACGATATTTGAAAATCTGCCAGAATAGTCGCCAAAACAACTTTCATTTCATATTGAGCAAATGCCATGCCAATACAGCGACGACTACCGCCACCAAAAGGCAAATATTCGTATGGGGAAAATTGTCTTGCTAAAAAGCGTTCTGGTTTGAATTGTTTGGGCTGTGGGTAAACTTCTTCTCGATGGTGGGCTAAATAAATACTGGGAATAATTAACGTTCCTTCTGGTAATTGATAACCCCCAATTTCAATAGGAGTTTTGACAACTCGCACGAAAGCAGTCATGGCAATTGGATAAATCCGCAAAGTTTCTTGACAAACTGCTGTTAAGTAGGGCAATTTAGCAATGCTACTCAAATCTGGATTGACATCAAGGGTAGCAAGTTCTTGTAGTAACTGCTCACGCACTTCAGGTAAATAATCAATCCAATAAAAAGCCCATGTCAATGCTGAAGCAGTAGTTTCATGTCCTGCAACGAGCAGTGTCATTAATTCATCGTGTAATTCTGCATCTGACATTGGTTGCCCATCATCATAACGAGCAGCCATCATCAAACTGAGGATATCTTGACGATTTTGGTAAGATTCAGCCCGACGTTCTCGAATTAAAGTATAAATTAATTTCTCCACTACTTGGCGTTGTCGCAAAAGCCTAGCCCAAGGACTCCATTCACCCAAGCTGCGTTGCATGAACCGTAAGAAGAAAGCGCTGGACATTATGGGTGAGCTGATAAAGTCTAGTAGAGAAGTTAGCGATCGCCTCAATTCTTCAAACAGCGGCCCTTCATCTAAACCAAACACAACCCGTAAGATAACACGCAAAGTAATCTCTTGCATCGACGCCCGGATATTAAAAGGCTTACCAATAGCCCATTCACTACTCACCTGTCTAGCAATTTCTCGGATATCCTCACCATAAGCCCGCATCCTTTCGCCATGAAAAGGAGGAGCTAAAAGTTGACGTTGACGCTGATGACGCTCACCATCCGCTAACATAAAAGAGCGATCGCCCAGCAAAAATTTTAGACCTGTATTTCCTCTACCAGACTCAAAGTGGCTAGAATCAGCAGTAAAAATCTGCTCAAGCGCTTGGGGCCGACTAAAATACACCATATGCGTGTCACCGCGTCCCCAAATCGTGAAAGTATCACCGTAAACTTTGGCAAAATCTTCTACATATTTCACTGGCTGAGCAATAAACTTAATCAGCCGTAGATAATATGGCATCTTAGGCCCATCAGGCAGATTGTAATTTGTTGTCATAGCTCGTAGAGTTGAGGGCATCTAATTCCTATTGTTAGCACGTCGCGTTGGGTTGGGGGTTGGGGGATGTGGTTCGACTTCGCTCACTAATCGGGGGATGAGGGGGATGAGGGAGATGAGGGAGATGAGGGAGAGGCGGGGACGTGGGGACGCGGGGACGCGGAGAATAATCAATTACAAATGACAAATGACAATTCCCCAATCCCCAGTCCCCAATCCCCAGTCCCCAATCCCCAATCCCCAGTCCCCAATCCCCAATCCCCAATCCCCAATCCCCAATCCCCAGTCCCCAGTCCCCAATCCCCAGTCCC
>NZ_JCACKM010000204.1:0-10260 GCF_059505385.1 Desmonostoc vinosum | reverse complement strand
TAGGCAGAGACTTGAGTCTCTGACGGTTCAAGTATTTTTGCAAGAAGTCTAATATAGAGACGCAAAAATTTGCATCTCTACATATTTTTTAACAACGCTGTAATTGCGTTAACAAAACAACAATTTCATCCATTGCTTGCCTAATAACTGTTGCAGGTTGTTCCGATTGATTGACAATAATACTGAAAACCAGCGGTTCATACTGAGGCGCATTTACATATCCAGAGAGGGAAACCACCCCTGTTAATGTACCTGTTTTTGCCTGCACAATACCCTCAGCAGGCGTATTCTGAAAGCGATTTTTCAAAGTACCACTTTTCCCAGCGACGGGTAGAGATGCACGATATACAGACGCTGTTGGTGTTCGCGCAATTCCCCGCAAAGTTTGCACTAAAGCTTCTGGCGTTACTAAATTGCGACGTGATAACCCAGAACCATCGACCAAAACATAGTTTGCTGGATCTACTCCTAACTGGGTTAAACTTGCTTTGACAGCTTCTAAGCCATTGTTGGCAGTATTTTTATTGAATACTTTGGTTTGCTTAAAACCTAAAGCTCTCAACAGTGCCTCAGCATAAAGATTATTACTATTTAAATTTGTTTCTGTTAACAGATCAGATAAAGGTGGTGATTCTACAGCTGCCATTTCTTGTTGATTTTCACCACCATTTGCTACTAATGTTTGTCCCAAAGTAATTTTTTCTGTAGTCAAAGCAGCACGAAAACGACGTAAGAAATAATAATTAGGATCAACTACAGGTAAATTTAGTAAATACGGTTCAGAATTTTCTGCTAATTGCCCTTCAATTCGTAATATCGTTCCCGATAAATTCCGAGTAACGTTGATGAAACTTGGTTGACCTTTAGCAACTGTAATCGACTGATTAACTACTCGCCATTGTCGCGCCTCATTGGCATCGTTCCACACTACTTGTGAAAGTTTACCTACAGTTTGGGGTACGATTTTAAAACTAAAAACATTTTGATTCAAAATAAAGCTATTGACAGGTGCGCCGTAGTCTGATTGCACGTCTTCCCATTGCCAAGTGGGATTAACAATATCCCCTTGAATGTAACTATCATCGGCAATCAATTGCTTAATTTGGGTAATACCTTTCTGTTTCAGCTGCGTTGCCAATGCTTGTAATTGAGTATCGTTCAAGCTGGGATCTCCTCTACCTACGATACGCAAAACACCATCCCGATTTTGATAAATAGAAGTGCGAATGCGAAAACTTGCGCCTAACTGCTGTAATGCAGCGGCTGTTGTCAATAGCTTGGCATTCGAGGCTGGAGTAAAGTATTTTTGTGCATCCCGACTGTAGAGAGTTTGCCCAGATGACAGAGGTTGTACTAAGATTCCCCAACGTACCCGACTAAATAGGGGACGATTGACTACAGCATCAACAACCGTTCCCAGTTGGGCAGGGCAAATGGATTTTGGTGTAGTTACAGGTACAGCTTGGGTTTGGGCTTGAGCAACTTCACGACTAAATGAGAACTGAGTAGTTAAAAATAGCAGCACAAAAGTCAGTGGTTGATTGAATGCGTTAAGTTTCATCAGAACTCTTCATCCCAAAGAAAGGTTTTCTTTACCTTGAGTCCAAATTCCTTCTTCAGACAGAAGAAGTTTATCAGTATAGTTACTTAATTAGTATAAGAAAGATGTTTACATATTTATTACGCAAGCGATCGCGTAAATATTATTAATGGCATTAAAAAATCGAGGCAACGGTGTGAATACATTTCTGTCTGGTATGGCTGTATTACTCTCTACTTTGGCTTTAGCGTGCGGTGGCTATGCTGCATACGAAGTTTTTACGCTGCGACAAATGCTAAATACTACTAATACGGTAAGTAATACTCCTACTCAAGCATCAAGTCCAGTAGCAGTCACAGCGTCGCCATCACCAGCCACAACACCAGTAACCACCAATACTTCAGAAATTCAGCCAGGTAAATTTGTGCAGCCGGCTTTTAGCAATAAGGCAGAAGTCGAGTTACTTTCAGTCAAGCGGATAAAAGATCCAGAAACTAACAACCGCGATGTCATCAACGTGCAAATGCGTGTCCGTCGCCTAACCACAGATTCAGTTGGTGGTGGTAGTGCAATATCAATTGCTAGTACCACCGCTCGTAACCCTGAGACTAGTGAAACTTACAAGGGAGTTGCATTTGAGCGTTCCACCGGGAGTGTTGCTTTATATCAGCTACGTCCTAATTCCTCTGCTGATGCCTATGTTTGGGTAAGAGTTCCTGAAGGTGTCAGTAATTTGGATATCTTTGTGCCAGATACAGCTGCATTCAAAAACGTACCAATTTCTAATTGATTACATCTCCCTAATCCCCACTCCCTATTTTGAAACTTATACGCGCAATATAACGTCTGGCTTTGAGTTAGATTAGATTCGTTCCTCGGAGCGTGTGCCAAATGTCAGATTTTCCAGTCCGGCTCGTGCAAAGGTGTATCTCCTTATCCCATCAATGGATTATTAGTCTCAGGTTTCCACACATAACTTTACAATGGTTTAAGATTATCAAAATTAGCGAAAATGCTTTACAAGCCTTAATTTTCAGCACTTAAAACTGGACAGCAAAACACCAATGCAGGATTTTCTGCATAAATCTAGTGAATCAAGACGTAATAAAAGTGGAATCACTGAGATGACTTCATGGAAATTCATGAAATCTGGGGCAGCTGCCAGTTAAATAACTAAGTGGGAGAAATGGGGGTTGTGATGCAAACTTTAAAATTGAGTTTCGAGGAGCGCAATCTCGCTATGGCAACGGAGGCGGAAAAACTGGCGCTATATTGGCAAAAGCGGTTAACAGAGGAATGTCCAGAACAAAGCGAGGCTGTAAAGCAAAATATTATTCTCTGGCTAATCGGAGTTGACGCAAAACGGTTTGATTTGCTCAACCCTAAAGAACTGGAAATTGCCAAGCAAGCGATGGAATATCGTTGGAGAATTTTACGCCAACGCTACTTGGGAATGGGGCGAGAACGAGCTTATCGTAACTTGATCACTCGCTTGGGGAGTTTAGTAACATTACGTAATAAGATCCAAACTTGGGTATCTCTAAGTCGCGATCGCCAGCGTAGTGTCATGGATGTGTTACAAGAAGTACTGCAAGAATTGCTGCAAAGCGATACCTACATGCAGCAACAAATGGCTGATATCGCCGAAATTACCAGCGATAGACGATTACGAGATACTCTCTTATTCGCCAGTATGGAAGAGTATTGTTTACGACCAGTACGTAACCAGCCCCTCTTAGCTTATCGCTTCGTCAACTACCTACGTCGCACTCAGCGTGGTGGATTAACCCAAGTACCAACCCGTGACTTAATTAGGCTAGTGTCAGAAGAAATTCTGACAGATGACAGCGACAATCGCATTAACCTAGTAGATACCCAAGCGATCGCAGAATATCAAGAAGCACAACAACAAGAGGAACAACAAGCCCTACGTCAATCAGTGCAAAACGATTTTGCGGATTATCTACAAGAAAACTTAGGCACAGAAGCAGTTGAGTGGCTGACAATGTATTTGCAAGGCAAATCTCAGGATGAAATTGCCAAAAGACTGAGTAAGCCAATTAAAGAAATATACCGACTCAGAGAAAAAATTAGTTATCATGCTGTGCGCGTCTTTGCCCTCAAAGGCAAACCAGAACTTGTAGATAGCTGGTTGGCAATCTCCTTACAAGAACACAACTTAGGGCTAACACAAAACCAATGGCAGCAACTGTATAAAAAACTGACTCCTTTAGGACAGCAGGTATTAGACTTGCGAAAATCAGGTAACTCAATAGAAACAACAGCTCAACTGTTAAAACTCAAAACTCATCAAGTAATGGGCGAATGGACTAAAGTCTACCTCGCAGCCCAAGCTTTAAGAACCCAGGAGTAAGCTGTGAGGCATTTACACCTGTTGTTTGGGGGAGATGAGAAAAGCAGGGGAAGCAGGGGAAGCAGGGGAGAATAATTACGAATTACAAATTACGCGCTTCGCAGCGTTAGCGAGGTACGAGCGTCCGTAGGAGCGTCATTACGAATTACGAATCACCCAGTCCCCTGTGTAATAACCCCTATTAGGGATGAAATTAGTTTAACTTTTAACAAAGCATCAAGGTATCTTTACTAACTGCCAATTAAATTAGAGGCAATATAGTATTAAGACCAAACACCAATTAATCAAACCTATGTTGTCTTCAGAGGGCAAACCAACTAATATCAGTGCAAGTTTAGAGCAAGTGCCAGACGCTACTCCAAGTAAGTGGGAGCAAGAAGGGGAATGCGAGCCAATATTCGAGCTAATAGATCGACTTTTATCTTTTGAAGCTTGCCTTTACCACCAGATTTTGCCCTTTGAATTAAAAGACAACAACCTCTTTCTAGGCATGGTTCATCCACAAGATGGCGAAGCGCTAGATTATGTTGGTCGAATTTTATCTTATATTAATTGCACTCTGGTGACAGAAGCGATCGCTGCCGAAACTCACCGCAAACTACTGTCAGCATACCTCAACCACAAAAACACATCCGAACAAAATGGTAAACCAATACTCCCAATAAATAGCTTCCCCACCATCACCGATAAACCCCTTCCTCCCGCAGCAGCTGACTCTGAACCAAATCAGCCATTAACATTAACAGTACCCGACGAAACACAGAGCAATCATCATTCTTGGCAGGGGGGAGATTTGCCCCCAATGCCACAATATCCAGATAACCCATCTAAAATTACTGCCTGCATAACTCCTAGTAATAAAAGTCAAGCTCAGGATACTTCCAAAGCAGCACTTACAGACACCTTACCTCTTTTACCAGCGTCAAATTCTCATCTATTTAGTCCTGTTGAAGAACTGCCAACACTACCACCCAAAAAATTACTAGAAGAACTACTAGGAAGAATTCTGGCTGGAGGAATCGGTCGGTTGTATTTAGAAAGACAACCCTACGCAGGTAGAATACTGTGGAGTGACAATGGAGTCTTGCAGTCTGTATTAGATAAACTGCCACTCTCGACTTTCCAAGGAGTACTTAACGAATTAAAACGGTTTGCTTCTCTACCTGTGGCAACAGTTGCAGAACCAAAACAGATAGAGAAAGAATGCGTATATCAAAAAACCCGTCTGTTATTGCGTTTACGAGTCATGCCAGGAATTTATGGTGAAGAAGCTACATTACAAGTACTGCGAGGGGCAGCATTAAAATTCTACCAACAACAACAATTAGTACGCCTGAGCCGTGACACCGTAGGAATTGCTCAACAGCTTAGCTTCAAGTTGCACGAACTAAAAGAACGACTGCTTTTAAATTCTAGTCTTGACTCTCAGCAATTAGAGGCCTTGGTTACTCTCAATCAACTAGTAGAAAATGTAGATCAACAGATTAAAATACTTTCATTAAGTAGTGATTCATCAAGAAATAGTAATTCATAAGTAATTTCAAATTCCTCTTTTAACTCTTTCTGTGTCTTGAAAAGTTCAGTTCGTCAGAGACGTTGGCGAAGCTATGCCGGAGGCTTTACGCTGCGCTATTGCCGGAAGCCGGCGCTCCGACTTTTCGCTGCGGCTCTGCGTGAGGTAAAAAAATATTTAAACCAAACGTAGAACAGCTTACCTCAGTCAGTAAAACCGCTGATCTCGATTCCACACATAATTGTTATGTTGTAGTGGAATACTAGACTAATAACTTTCAAACCTTTGTGATACCAATTCAAAAAAATTTGCAACACATGTAGGTTGGGGAGCCACTCACGTGGGCGGGTTTCCCACGCCAGTTCGCACAACGGGGGGAACCCCCGCAAGCGGCTGGCTCGACTTGAGTGAAGTGGCGTTTGAGGAACGAAACCCAACGCCAAAAACCCTGGTAATGTTGGGTTTCACTTCGTTCAACCCAACCTACGTATCTGGATCATTTTTTTAGTGAAATGCTATGACATCCAGCTTTTTGCATTGCGAATTGGTATTAGTAGCAAAATTAGCTTTCCATTTTTAATCTATATTATTGCAAATATTTCATGCAGACTGAGGTTTTTGGTGAATTTTTCCCCTTAATGAGTACAGCCAATCCCCAAACTTTGGAATGGCTACTCAACGTTGCAATTGAACATGAGTATCCGGCTGGACGAGCTGTTGTGATGGAAGATGCTTGGGGTAATGCAGTTTACTTTGTAGTTTCTGGATGGGTTAAAGTCCGGCGTACCTCTGGGGATGATTCAGTGGCTTTGGCCATTTTTGGCCGGGGTGACTTTTTTGGAGAAATGGCAATTTTGGACGAATCTCCGCGCTCAACTGATGTTATTTCTCTTTCACCCGTGAAGTTACTCAGCATCTCCAGAGAGCGATTTATTCAAATATTATTTAAAGATCCGCAATTACATCATCGGATGCTCCAATTGATGGTGCGACGCCTGCGACAAATTAACCTGCGCTTACAAATGCGATCGGCACCACCAGCTGTTAAACTTGCTCATACCCTAGTAACTTTAAGTGAAAGCTACGGTCAAGAATCAGACAGAGGGAAAGAAATTTTTAATATTCCCTTTAAAGATTTAGCAGAAGTCACAGAAATTGGAGTTGAGGAAACCACTAAAATCATGGAAAAATTGCATGAGAAAGGATGGCTCAAAATTGATAATATTAACAATACTATTTATCTTGTTAACTTCAAACAACTGGTGAATTTAGCCGGGAGAATTTAACAATGGGGAATGGTATAAAGAGATATTTATATTTTCTCGTTATAGCCAGCTAATCGTCATTTAAATTACATCTTTGCGTCTCCTCGTCCCCGCCTATTTCTAGAAGTTTGAGCTATGCAACTTAAAAACGTATCAGCTTAATACGGTTCGGTTAAGTTTTATCAAAAGTAGTTTTGGATGTGTAGAGACGCGCAATAGTGCGTCTCTCTTTATGGGCTAATTACCACCGGAATCTTGAATCTGTCCACAATGTTTACAGTATGGTAAATGTTTATAAGTAAGATTGTGGCAGTTTTGACATTCTATATACTGGTAATAACCGCAGTGTGGACAGTGAGGATCATGAGGTTGAATTTTCTTAGCACAACTGATACACCGTGAATTTTGAACTCTATTAGCTGCCTGGATTTTAGTATTAAAAACAATTTTTTGAAAAAACTTGATAATTCCAAAACCAACTAGTGGAATCAACAATATATAGATATAACTAATTAGAAAAAGTAAACTACCAAAAAGGGTATTAATGATATCAAAGATAAATTTAAATATTGCACCAATTTGCAGAAATTCAAATATCTTGAGCAATAGCGGTATCAAAAATATAACTAGCAAGTGCCAGCTAATTAGTGAGATGAGTCCATATCCTCGGCGTTGGGTAAAGCTATGAACTGCTAAGGCGATAATAATTAGCGGTATAAGAAAAATTGATTGTAAACCAAGTTGGATGCTTGGATACCAAAATGATGCTTGCTTATACTTTGTTTCCAGATTACTAAATTGATTTCCGTCTTTAATAAAAGCAATAAAACTAGTACTTTCTTTTTTCGCAACCAATTCAGTTTTAAGATTAGAAATTTCCTGTTTCAGCGTAGTAACTTGACGATTGTTTTGCTCTAATTCCTGTTTTGCTTTTTCTGCACTTACTTGATTTATTGATTTATCAGGAGCTTGACCTGCAACTTTTTCTAATAGTGTTGAATCATATTGATTACGAATGTTACGATTAGCTTGTTCCAATGTGCTAATTTTCGTTTCTTTTTGAGCAATATTTTTGACGATCTGTTGGTTTTGAGAATTTTTAGTTTGGTCTTTGTATTTAGCATAATTCAAGCATATTTCTGAAACCTTACCGAGATGCCCTACTTGTGCTTGTTGATATATCTGCTGAAGACTGGATTGATTACTTAGATTATCTAGTAATCCAAAACTGAGGATTTCATAATCTTTATTTGGAGTTGTTTGTGTTTTGTAGTTTCTCCATTCAGAATAACAAGGATAAGCTTGCTCTGGACTAATGTGCCATCTACTAATATCATCAAGTCCTGTAAAAACATTTATTAAGATAAAAATATCAACCAAAATCAGAACAATTAAACTTACTTTATTTAGTGGTTCGTCATTAATTTTTCTAGATTTATTAAATAATTGATTTAAAAATCGACGTATTCTTCTAATCATGCTGTCTAGGGATTGTGATGATTTTGATAAAAAATGATTTTAATATAAAAGTCATGAAAATCTCAAAAAATAAATTTATTTAAACAAAGAAACGAAGTGAAACCCAGCAAATCTGTGTAAGTTGGGTTGAGGAGCGAAACCCAACTTACACAGATTAAGGTTTTTGGCACTAACTAAACCGTATTAGATTTTAAGTTTAATATTAACTATTAACTAATACTTTAGTACTCAAGATGACTGAAGCAACAGCACCTCGTCTTAGCGAAGATATCCAAGATACCGAACCGAAGATTGATTACTTGGTGACAATATCTCAACCAGAAACCCATCTGTTTGAGGTGACTTTAAACCTTGTAGATTATCCCTTGCCGATTCTGGACTTAAAACTACCAGTGTGGACTCCTGGTTCTTACTTGGTGCGGGAATATGCTAAAAACTTACAGGATCTTGTGGCTTTTACTGGTAATAAGCCTTTGTCTTGGCGAAAAGTTAGTAAAAATCACTGGCAGATAGAAAAAGAAGGTGTTTCAGAGTTATCTGTGCGTTACCGTATTTTTGCGAATGAGCTAACGGTACGAACCAATCACTTAGATGCTACTCACGCTTATTTCAATGGTGCGGCATTATTTTTTAGGATACCAGGTTGGGAGAAGCAACCAATTCGCGTAGCGATCGCACCACCGCATCCAGAATGGCAAATTACGACTCCCTTACCAGCAGTTACCCAGAAAGCAAATACTTTCTTAGCTAGCGATTTTGATACTCTTGTCGATAGCCCCTTTGAAATTGGTCATCACCAATTGTATCAATTTGAGGCACTGGCAAAACCCCATGAGTTGGCAATCTGGGGACAAGGTAATTTGCAAGTTCAACGGTTGATAGCCGATATCCAGAAAATTATTCAAGTAGAAGCACAAATATTTAACGGTTTGCCTTATGAAAGATACGTTTTTTTGCTACATTTAACTAGCCAAGCTTTTGGTGGTTTGGAGCATAAAAACTCTTGTTCTCTAATTTATCAACGATTTGGCTTTCGCGTTCAAGATAAATATGAGCGCTTTATCCAATTAGTGGCACATGAATTCTTTCATTTGTGGAATGTCAAACGAATTCGCCCCAAAGCTTTAGAAGCTTTTGATTACGATCAAGAAAATTACACACCATCTTTATGGTTTTGTGAAGGTAGTACCAGCTACTACGATTTACTAATTCCTTTACGCGCTGGAATTTATGATCCTAAGTCGTATTTAAATCATTTGAGTAAGGAAATTACTAGATATGAACTGACACCAGGACGTAAAGTACAACCTGTTTCTGAGTCAAGCTTTGATGCTTGGATTAAGCTTTATCGTCCAGATGCTAATAGTGGTAATTCCCAAATCTCCTACTATTTGAAGGGAGAAATGGTATCGTTATTGCTGGATTTACTGATTCGTTCCCATCATGATAACCAGCGTTCTTTTGATAATGTAATGCAAAGAATGTGGTTGCAATTTGGACAAGCCGAAATTGGTTATACTCCCGAACAGTTACAGGAAGTTATAGAATCTGTGGCGGAAATTGATTTGAGCGATTTCTTTCAACGCTACATTGATGGTATTGATGATTTGCCTTTTAACCAGTATTTAGAACCCTTTGGTTTGCAGTTAATCGCAGATCAGGAAGAAGAACCTTATTTAGGTATGAAAGTAAATTCTGAAAATGGACGAGAAATAATTAAATTTGTCGAGATAGGTTCACCAGCACAAGTAGGGGGAATTGATGCAGGCGATGAGTTGCTAGCTATCAATGGAATTAAAGTTGTGGCTAATAGTTTAAGCGATCGCCTCAAAGATTACCAACCAGACGATACTATCCAAATCACAGTTTTCCACCAAGACGAATTGCGTACTTATTCCGTCATCCTAGCCTCACCACGTCCTACACGATATCAACTAAAACCTGTTGATCATGCTTCCACAACGCAGCAACAAAACTTTACTGAATGGTTGGGGGGGATGTTGTCAACTCTTCGTTAATTCGTAATTCGTAATTACGTCTAATGTGAATTAGATATTAAAACGAATGATGATTTTGTCAATGCCCTCAC
>NZ_JCACKM010000203.1:0-10457 GCF_059505385.1 Desmonostoc vinosum | reverse complement strand
TGGGGATTGGGGACTGGGGATTGGGGATTGGGGATTGGGGATTGGGGACTGGGGAATGGGTGTTAGTTATTTCTCCCTCATCTCCTGGTTGGTGAGCGAAGTCCAACCACATCCTCCTTATCTCCCTAATCCCGCAAATCCTGTTAATCCTGATAATCCGTGTTTGACATTTAAGTTATAATAGAAAAATCTCCTTATCAGCCTCTGTCAGGGGTTCTAACTTTCTATAGCAGGTCAGCAAATCGGGGATCGTTCTGGAGGGTTTTGAGGATCTGTTTGATTTCCTGAGTGCGTTCTTTGTTGACAACAAGGGTGACATTGCGATCGCGCACAATAACCACATCCTCTAAGCCAATGGTAACAATTACATCTTCTGGATTTGAGGCATAAATAATCGCCCCCTGCGTATCTAATCCCACATGAGTAGCGAGTTCTACATTGGGAGTCTCTTGTGTTTTAAGTAAACGTTCGATCGCATTCCAATCTCCTAAGTCATCCCAGCCAAATTCTACCGGTAAGACATATGCTAGACTTGTCTTTTCCATTAGTGCGTAGTCTATACTCTTCTTAGGTAACTGGGGGTAAATATCAGGGCCCTCTTGTTCCAAAGGTTCGATAATTTCTGGAGCATGGGCATGTAGTTCCTCAAGAACAACCCCAGCCCGAAACACGAACATGCCACTATTCCAGCTAAAACGCCCCGTAGATAAAAAAGTTTCTGCTGTTTCACGGTTGGGCTTTTCAGTAAAGCGGTTGACGTGATAAGCTGGCAGCTCATTAAAGCTACCTATTTTTTCACCTTGTTCAATGTAACCGTAGCCCGTTGACGGAAAAGTAGGCTTGATCCCCAAGGTGACGATCGCTGCTTTGCTTTGTGCAAGTTGCGTAGCCGCATTTAAGGTGTGTGCAAACGTCTTTTGATCAGCAATCCAGTGGTCAGCAGGAAAAAAGCCAATAATCGCGTCTTCTCCATAGCGCCGTTTGATTTCTAAACTTGTCCAAGCAACGGCTGCGGCGGTGTCCCTTCCTTCAGACTCAATCAGCAAATTCTCAGATGGTAAGTCGGGTAGTTGTTGTTGTACTCCTTCAGCTACTTGACTAGAAGTTATTACCCACAGAGAACCCCACCCATTGGCGAGTGATACCAGTCGATCGGCGGTTGCTTGTAGTAGGCTTCTAGAGCTACCATCAAGACTTAAAAATTGCTTGGGTCGGTCTTTGCGACTCAGGGGCCAAAAGCGTTCACCTTTGCCACCAGCAAGGATTACAGGGAACAATGCAGTACTCATGTTGTCATACAGACCTACTGAAGAACATTACAAGTGTACAGTGAGCTTTTACGCTGGCAAGATTTGTAGCTTGCACTAACATACTTTTAGGGAGTGGTTGAGTGGGGAGATAATTGTGATAAAACAAGTCGAATGGTCGGATAATCCGGTCACGCCTCAGCAAATGCCAGATTTTGAAAATGAGGTGCGATCGCAACAACTTCAACATACAGAAAACCAGGTAACATCAGCACCAGACTCAAAGCCAGAAGTCAGACCAAACCAGTCTGCAAATACTTCTCGTAATGCCGCGTCTGTGGGTGCGATCCCCAATCAGCTTTACGAAAAGATGGGTTTAGCCATGCCTCGGTGGCTATTGTGGATCTTGACAGTTGTCTTGGGTGTCGTCTTATCTGGGCTACTAGTTTCAACTCTAGCGCTCTGGACTCCGCTGTGGAGTAATCTCGATAAAACCGATGAAGAATTGGGTTTATCTGGCAAAGATGAGCAAAAAATGCCATTACCTGGGGAGTTATGGAGCAAACTCTCTCAATATCAGCTATCGCGGCCCATGAACATTTTAATTATGGGAATTGAACCAGTCAGCGGTACTGTTGATGGCTCACCAGAAAGCTTTGCTGGTAAAAGTGATGCTATGCTCCTGGCTAGACTTGATCCTGGCGAAAAATCTTTGCGGGTGTTGTCGATTCCCAGAGATACAATGATCGCACTCCCAGAGGCGGGATTAACTAAGGTCTCAGATGCCAATGCCAAAGGCGGGCCAGTTTTGTCAGCGCGGGTAGTCAGCCGTACTTTAAACAATGCGCCAATTGATCGCTATATTCGCATTTCTACCAGTGGCTTACGGCAGTTAGTCGATCAACTCGGAGGAGTAGAGGTGTTTGTTCCTAAATCAATGGAATACAGAGACGCCTCTGGGAAGTTGGCAATTAGTTTAGTGAGTGGTTGGCAAACCCTCAACGGTGAACAAGCAGAACAGTTTGCACGGTTCCGCGAACCCGGTTTGGGGGATCTCTCAAGGGTGCAGCGTCAGCAAGCACTAATGGCAGCTTTGCTACGACGCCTCAATAGTCCCACTGTCTTACCCAGGTTGCCACAATTAACCCGCCTGATGCGGAAGTATTTTGACACCAACCTGAAGATGGAGGAAATGATGGCGTTGGTGAATTTTGGCCTCAACCTAGAACGAGATAATTTCCAAATGACTGTGTTGCCTGGTAGCTTCAGCCGCTTCAGCCAAGACCCTAATAGCTATTGGCTGAATATGACAGGACAACAAAGCCTATTGAATGATTATGTTGGGGTGAATGTGCCTGGTCTCAAACAAGACCTGCGACCCGTTCCTAACCTCAAAATTGCTATTCAAAATGCTTCTAATCAACCCCAGCTAACCGAAAAAGTTATCACTTATCTCAAACAGAAAGGCTTTAAAAATATTTACACTGTCCCAGACTGGCCTGATACCCAACGCCAGACTCAGATTCTCGTCCAGAAAGGCAACCGCAAACCAGGAATTGACTTACAAAAAGTCATAGGCTTGGGTCAAATTGAGGTGTCAGCAACTGGTGATTTAGAATCTGACCTTACAATCAGGATAGGGAAAGATTGGAAATAGTCACTGGTCATTGGTCATGAGTCAAGCAAAACAGGACAAATGACTAATGACAAATAGTAAAGATATGAAAAAGATTTTGTGGCGATTGTGTAGTTTAATTGTGATTTTGCTTCTAGCCTGGTTGTGGATAATGCTTAATCCGCGGCCAGCTTTTGCTCAAATCAATACAATCAATTACAGCAATATCAATTTAGAAAATCAGGATTTTTCTAACACTGATTTAACAGGTGTGACTTTTGTGGCTGCGGAAATGCGAGGTACAAATTTCCAAGGAGCAAATTTAACAAACGCTATTTTTACTAAGGGAGTTTTGTTAAAGGCTAATCTGGAAGGTGCAAACCTCACAGGTGCTTTAGTTGATCGTGTCACATTGGATGGAGCTAACCTGAGAAATGCTATTTTGACAGAAGCAACTATGACCCGTAGCCGTTTTTACGATGCCGATATCACTGGCGCTGATTTTACAGACGCTTTAATTGACCGTTATCAAGTCGCGCTAATGTGTGAAAAAGCTGATGGTCTGAATCCGGTTACGGGTGTTTCTACGCGGGATAGTTTAGGGTGTCGTTAAGCAAATGCTTTTTGAGCATTTTTGTAGGGTGTGTTATTGCGAAGCATAACGCACCCATTTTAATTGAACATTAATTAAAAATTATTATTGAGAACATTCTGGTAAGTTTTTACGAGCGTAGTTGCAATCAAAATAATTTAGAGCTTCTCTAGTGGAGGTGAATGCTCTAGTTATAGTATTTGGGTCATTTTCTGGATTTGCTTCATATGACCAAATTTTCAAGTAGTAATAATTACCATCATCGCTAGACCATAATTGATAACGGTAATCGCCTCCTGTTCCCTCACTGTTCAAGTAGTCAGCTAGTGCTGTATTTGATGTAGACGTAAGGCTAATTGTAGTTAAAACAGGAATAACAGCTAATTTTAGTATTTGGCTTAGTTTCATAAATGTACGAAAAACTCATCTCCTCTAGCTTCATTCAAAGATGTGTATTTTTAAATCAGTAATAGTCTTTAATATTGTGTGAAGATATTGTAATAACAACAGTTTTTGCACCTGTTTAATCAACCATAAGCCGGCGTTCTTCATCTCTTGGTTCTTCGTGATCTCTGTCTCTGCGTCCTCTGCATTTAGATTAGCTCATCCTCGATTTCAAAGCACAAAGATGAGCTATTGTCTATCAAGTATTAACTGCTAGGAAGTTCGATGACAAACTCTGTTCCCTGTTCTGGTGTGGAGAAACATTTAATTTGCCCGCGATGTTTTTCAACTACTATTTGATAGCTGATAGATAATCCTAAGCCTGTGCCTTTACCTGGTTCTTTAGTGGTGAAGAAGGGGTCAAAAATGTGCGATCGCACTTCTTCGGGAATCCCTAAACCATTATCTGCTATTTTAATTACAACTTGATTATTAATAGTTTGGGTAGTAATCCAGATAGTTAAAGGAATCCTGGGACAGTTGATTGATGATTTTAAATACTTCCGCTGAATCGCATTAAATTTTTCTTCTAATGCATCAATACAATTGCTTAAAATATTCATTAATACCTGATTGAGTTGTGCAGGATAGCATTCCAGCAAAGGTAAAGTATTGTATTGTTTAACAATCTCAATCGCTGGGCGATCGCCAGTATTTTTGAATCGATGTCCTAAAATTAATAAAGTACTATCCAATCCCTCATGAATATCTACTAGTTTCAATTCAGCCTCATCTGTACGAGAAAAATTTCTTAGTGATAGTACAATTTGGTGAATTCGCTCTGTACCTATTTTCATTGATTCAAGGGTTTTGGGTAAATCTTCGATGATAAAGTCTAAATCTGTATCGTCGATTTGCTTTTGAATATCGGGTAATAGAGAGTCATTTTGACGGTAAAGTTTTATGATACTCAGTAGTTCTTGAGTATACTCATTTAAATGAATCAGATTACCAAAAATAAAACTGACTGGGTTATTTATTTCATGTGCTACCCCAGCAATTAGCTGTCCTAAACCAGCCATTTTCTCACCCTGAATTAATCGAGCTTGAGTTTGTTTTAATTCTTGTAAAGCTTGAGTCAGTTCCATAGTTTGACGCTTAGTTTGTTCGAGTAACTCTGCTTGCTGAATGGCAATTCCTAATTGCACCCCTACTTGAGCTAGTAAATTAATTTCTTCATCTTTCCAATAGCGCGGTTGCGAATTTTGATAAGCAACTAACAATCCCCATAATTTTTCGCCTTCACGAATGGGAACAAAAGTTTCGTTGCGTGGTAATTCATTATCATCGTCTGTGTCTTCAAAGGTTTTAATAATCATTGGTTGGACTTTAGCAACGGGTTTCCAACCATCTTTAAAAGAGTCTGCCACGAATTTGCCACTCCAATCTAAGTTAAAGCGATAAATTGCTACTCGTTCAACTTCTAGCAATTCTCTAACAGCTTGAGTAGTGGTTTTAAAAATATTTTTAATATCGAGTGATTGGCGGATTTTATCAATAGTTGCAGCAAGTAGTTCTTGTCTTTCCATTGCTTTTTCACGTTCTGTAGCTTCTGCTAATTGGACAACTTGCAATTGCACTTGTTTTAAATAGGAATCTTGTTTTAGTGCCACTCCTAACTGTTCGGCTATTTGGCTGACAAATTCAATTTCAGAATGTTGCCAGTGACGGGGAGCATTACATTGATGAATACACAATAATCCCCACAGTTCACCTTCTTTGAGCAGAGGTGCAACAATATTCGCCCGTACTTGAAATCTTTCTAGTATTTGGACGTAACAAGCTTGAAGTTTTCCTTGATAAATATCAGCGATCGCATTTACTCGACCTTGAATATATAGTGGTACAAAGCTTTCACTAAAGCAATAATCATAAACTTTTTCAGCGATAGCCGAAGTCCAACCGGGGGCTACGTCTTCATGAACAAACTCTCCTTCCCAGTCTTGTTGAGGATCAAAACGAAAGACTCCCACTCGGTCGGCTTTTAGCAGTTGTCGCACTTCTGTCACAGAAGTTTGTAGAATTGTATCTAAGTCTAAAGAATCCCGAATTCTGGCAATCACCCCAGTTAATGTTTTTTGTTGATCTGCTTGATATCTAGCTTCTAGTAATAATTTGTTATGTTGTAAAGCAACTGCTAAATTCTCGGCAATCTGGCTGACAAATTCAATTTCTGAAGGTTGCCAAGTTCGAGAGTTACTACATTGATGAACACACAGCAATCCCCATAAATTTCCTCCTTTTAATAGAGGTACTATCAAAATAGCTCGTATTTGAAACTTACTTAAAATTTCTAAATGATAATTACTTAATCCAGCTTCGTAGATATCTGCAACAGCTTGCACTGTACCTTGTTGATAATGCACAGCAAACTGTTCCCCAAAATCATGATCGCCAATTTTTGCTGCTACTACTGAATCCCAACCCTGTGCAACATCTTCAGAAATAAATTTTCCTTCCCACTTATTTTGAGTATCAAACTGAAAAACTGCAACTCGGTCTGCTTGCAGCATTTGTCGTATCTCTTTAACAGTAGTTTGGAAGATAGTATCTAAATCTAAAGATTCACGAATGCGAATAATAACACTAGTTAATGTTTTTTGTTGTTCTGCTTGATATTGAGCTTGTGATAGTAACTCATGATGTCGTAACACCACACCGATTTGTGTGCCAATTTGGGTTAGTGATTCAATTTCGTAAGATTGCCATTGTCTTGGTGAAGTATTTTGGTATGCGGCGATAATTCCCCACAGTTTTTCTCCTTGGAGAATGGGGGCAGTGGCAAAGGCTTTGGCTTGAAATTGTTCTAATAAAGCAATGTGACAATCTGTTAACTTGGCTTGATAAATGTCATCGATTGCAAATATCTCGTTATTAACGTAACGTCCTCCTTGAGTTTGTTGTAAGTAAGTATCATTGATCATCGGCTGAATACCAACAAAAGGAGTCCATTGTTCAGCAAATGATTCAGCCACAAAATTACCACTCCAATCATTATTGAAGCGAAATATAGCAACGCGATCCGCGTGTAGCAATTGGCGTATTTCTTGAGTTATTGTTTTAAAGATAGTATCAATATCAAGAGGTGAGCGAATTTTATCGACAAGCTGAGCAATTACTTGATCTCTTTGAGCTGCTTGAGCTAATTGTATGGCTTGTAACTGGACTTCACGAAGATGCTTTGCTTGTTGAATGGCAACGATTAAATGATCAGCAATTTGGCGAGTAAATTCAATTTCTGATTCTTTCCAGTTACGAGGTTCACTACACTGATGAATGCAAAGTAATCCCCATAATTCTTTCTCTCGTAGGAGAGGAACAATCAGGTTGGCGCGTACTTGAAATTTACTCAAAATTTCTACATGGCAATCACTTAGTTCCGCCTGATAAATATCAGCAACAGCTTGCACTCGACCTTGTTGATAATACACAGCAAATTTTTCGCCAAAGCAGTGATCATAAACTTTTACTGTCATTGTTGACATCCAACCAGGCGCAACATCTTCAGAAATAAATTCTCCCTCCCAATCTTTATGAGGATCAAATTGGAAAACTGCCACTCGATCAGCATTGAGTAATTGACGTACTGCTGTAACAGTTGTTTGAAAAATCGTTTCTAATTCAAGAGACTCTCGGATTCTGACAATTACATTTGCTAGAGCTTTTTGTTGTTCTAGTTGTTCTTGAAGTTGATCGCTTGATAATAAAAGTTGATTTTCTGTCACTGTTGAATTGATATCCATTGCTTTGAATTCAGGGAATTTACTGTCAAGATTTCTCAAATCAAACTTTGTTTGGTTGAATAATGTAAAATTCAAGATTTTGCAGTATGCAACTATTCCAAAGTTGATAGTTATGGTTATGATTCCCCTTTCTGTGTCTATCTTCTCAATGGAGTCATGCTTTCATAAGCATCAATTTCACAGGTAGGGTGTATGTGCCAAAAAGTAAATCTCTCTTCCCTTATACTTTTAGCGATCAAATATGAAGCGATCGCCGTTACACTAATTGCCATGAGTCTAATTGTCAAAATTTGCCTGACAGACTACGGGATTTCAGGTTAAATATTCCAGAGATATGCACTGTGTAAGAGTTGTTGAGTATTATTTGTGACTAATCAAGAGCAAAAACCTTCTCGTTCCTTCGCTGGGATTGCTGGCATTGTTGCCGCAGCGACGTTAATTAGTAAAATTTTTGGTTTAATCAGACAACAAGCGATCGCAGCCGCTTTTGGTGTAGGTGCGGCCGCAACAGCTTATAGTTATGCTTATGTGATCCCCGGCTTTTTATTTACAATTCTCGGTGGTGTGAATGGGCCGATACACAGTGCGATTGTTAGCGTTTTAGCGAAGCGTAAGCGAGAAGAAGCGGCTGCTTTAGTAGAAACAGTAACTACGCTAGTGGCTGGATTGCTGTTAATAGTGACACTAGCTCAGATTTTTTTGGCAGATACGATCATTGATATTGTAGGGCATGGATTGGATGCGACAACAAGAGCGATCGCTGTCCAACAAATCCAGATTATGGCACCGATGGCGTTATTTTCTGGCTTGATTGGCATTGGCTTTGGTACCCTCAACGCCGCTAATCAGTATTGGTTACTTTCAATTAGTCCTTTGTTATCAAGTATTACCGTTGTCATCGGTATTGGGTTTTTGGTTTGGCAACATGGCGGGGATATTATCAAGCCAGAATACGCTTTTATTGGTGGCATGGTGTTGGCTTGGGGAACCTTGGCGGGGGCTGTGCTTCAATGGTTGGTGCAGTTAGTTGTGCAGTGGCGCTTAGGACTTGGTTCGTTGCGGCTGCGATTTGATTTTAAATCCCCCGGCGTCCAAGAAGCGATTAAAATTATGACTCCGGCTACCATTTCCTCAGGGATGATGCCGATTAACTTTGCCACTGTCCTTTATTTCGCCAGTCCAATTCCCGGTGCTGCTGCTGGTTTTAACTATGCCAATTTGCTGGTGCAGACTCCCCTCGGCATTATCTCTAACATTATTTTGTTACCTTTGCTACCAATCTTTTCCCAGCTTGCTGCCCCAGAACATTGGCACGATCTCAAGTTACGTATCCGCCAAGGATTGCTACTTGCTGCCTTTACCATGCTGCCTTTAGGGGCACTAATGGTGGTGCTAGCTGTACCGATGGTGAAAATAGTATATGAGCGGGGTGCTTTTAACAAAAACGCCACACAGCTAGTTTCTGAGTTACTCATCGCTTACGGGATTGGGATGTTTGCCTATTTAGGGCGTGATGTTTTGGTGCGGGTATTTTATGCTTTGGGAGATGGACAGACACCTTTTCGCATCAGTACTTTTAATATCTTCCTCAACGCCTTCTTAGATTGGATTTTAGTGGGGCCTTTCGGTGCGCCTGGTTTGGTGTTGGCAACAGTGGGCGTCAATTGCAGTTCAATGTTGATGCTATTATTCTTACTCGATCGCAAACTCAACGGTTTACCCTGGCGTGAGTGGAGTGTGCCGATTTTCGGTTTAACTTTAGCTAGCATCGTTGCTGGAGTCACAAGCTTTCTCACCCTTGTGGTTTGTCAGATGTTCTTGGGTAAAGAAGGCTTACTAATTCTACTGTTGGAGTTGGGCGTATCTGGGTTAGTAGGGCTGGGAGTATTTGCAGTGATTGCAGCATGGATGAGAATACCAGAAGTGAATATTTTTGTTTTCCGTCTGCGTCAGCGTTTCTTGAAGAAATAAGGAAGAGGAGGGAGATGAGGGAGAAAATTTCTCCGCGTCCCCCCCTCCCCGCGTCCCCATTCCCTATTCCCAACAAACATAATTGGTTCACCCAACTAGGTGAAAAATTTTCAACTCTTTGGATGAACCAAGTGCAGGAGGGTGAACTTGAGGAAAAAAAGCGACTCTAGTACTAGAAAGTATTGATTTATTTGATTCTAGTCAAGAGAAACTTTATGAAACTGAAAACTTTAGCTGCTTCTTTCCTTACTGTTGCTTCTATTATCGTTTCTGCTGGTATGGCATCTGCTCAAACAGTTGGTACAAATGGTACTAATAGCAACTACATCGGTGCTGGTATTTCTGCTGGTGTTACCAGTGGTGGACAACGAAACGATGAAGCGCAAGTTGGCGGAAATGTTCAAGGACGATATGTAATTCCCAAAACACCTGTGTCAGTAAGAGGTTCAGTGCTGTATGGTGGTGATGCTGCTGCAATTATGCCAATAGTGACTTACGATACACCTATTGCTAAAAATACTAACCTTTACTTTGGTGGTGGCTATTCTTTTGTCACTAACGAAGGGCAAAATACCCCACTAGGTAATCAGAATGCACTTGTCGTTACCCTTGGTGTTGAATCACTAGTGAGCAAAAATATCATAGCTTATGGTGATGCTAAATGGGGCATTGACGCTTACAGAAATAGCGAGGCTGATGCTGTTAGCTTCCAAGCGGGATTAGGCTATCGTTTTTAGTCTGTAATTGTGTAGATGGTTGATGCTTGAGTGTCAACCATCTGAGTGGGTGGTTAACCCTTTTATGTCACTCTCGGAAAGTAATAATCAAAGCAAGATTCTGAAACT
>NZ_JCACKM010000202.1:0-10499 GCF_059505385.1 Desmonostoc vinosum | reverse complement strand
TAGCTTCGCTTAGAGCGACACAGGAGCGTCGCGTCATTACGAATTACGAATTACCAAATCTCTCCTAATGATTATCCAGCCAACAACAACAAGCAGCGCACCGAGGACAAGAAAGCCCAAATCCCAAACTAACTGATTAGGCCCTGGTTTAACATGATGAATACCGAGAATTTCATGGTCTATTATTCCTTCAACTAAGTTGAATACACCACTACCAATCAGTAACGACCCAATAAAAGTTTGTGATGACCAAACGACATCAT
Source organism: Desmonostoc vinosum (assembly GCF_059505385.1). Classification (NCBI taxonomy): domain Bacteria; kingdom Bacillati; phylum Cyanobacteriota; class Cyanophyceae; order Nostocales; family Nostocaceae; genus Desmonostoc; species Desmonostoc vinosum. Next base: position 10,236 of record NZ_JCACKM010000202.1, on the reverse strand, counting down.
CACGTCCCCCTGCTCGCCATAGCAATATTATCCCGGTGACAGTCAGCAACCAGTCAAAAGCATGAAATAAGCCATCCCATAACATGTTTAAATCTATATTTTCGCTACTGGTGAGAGGTCGAATATTGGTGAGCATATGATGCCACTGGAGGATTTGATGCAGCACAATTCCATCAAAAAAACCTCCCAAACCCAGACCAAGAACAATTCCAGCGGCAATCAGCGGTGTAAGTTCTTTAAGCGTTCCACTTTTTGCCTCCATTGTCAACCTCACAAACAGACTTTTGCACCAAATATAAAATACCTAAAGAGCAATATCTTCTATCTTGAGGTTAATGCTAGCGCTCAATCAAAAGTACACAATTCCCTGTTAGCATCAACGGGCATCATAGAAATTAACATATAAAGAGCAATTTTCAAATGACCATTTACTTTTATAAGGTTTGGCAGCCTTATGGCTGTTTTTCTAACTTTTCTCCCCACGGAATTCAAATCGAGGGTACTTACTGGGCAACAGTTGAGCATTATTATCAAGCGCAAAAATTTGTAGGTAGCATGGATGCGGTAATCATCCCCGTCATACATGCTGCCGCTACCCCAGAAGAAGCTGCTGCATTGGGACGTTGCACCACTCGCCAACTCCGTCGAGACTGGGATTTGGTCAAAACTCAAGTCATGCGAGCAGCTGTTCTCAAAAAGTTTCTTGCTCACACTGAAATTAAAGAAGTTTTGTTGACCACAGGTGATGAGGTTTTGGTAGAAAACTCTCCCACAGATTATTTCTGGGGCTGTGGTAGCGACCATACAGGTCACAATCATCTCGGTAAAATTCTCATGAGTGTACGTGAAGAAATTCGCAAATTAATGTCTCTAGCAGTAATTTAGGCTGAGGGCTGGGGATGAGGGGGATGAGGGGGATGAGGGAGATGAGGGAGTGAGCGAGAAAGATAATTACCCAGTCCCCAGTCCCCAGTCCCCAGTCCTCAGTCCCCAGTCCTCAGTCCCCAGTCCCCAGTCCCCAGTTTCAAAACTTAAACATTGGCTGAGCAATTACTAAATTCAATTTGAAGTTTGTTGTAAATTACAGTAGCAAAACAAATAAAATATTGAGAAACAATGCATCCACAGAAATTAAATAAAAATCATTTTAAAAGTAAAGTTTAGTTGCAAAAAAATCCCCTTTCATCCACAGATGATAATCTAATAAATGAAGCTACTAAAGCTTCCCTGGCAGATACAACAGCTGCATGGAAAATCTAATATGAGGTAAAGACGCTGTTTAATTTAAATCTGTCTCGCCAAAACACAGCAACACCCAACGCGAAAACTGATATTTCCTTAAATGTTGAAAATTAGGGGGCGCTGTCACTAGTTTTCATTACTTGTTTAAAAGAGTGGTGAGAGGTAGTACATCCCTGGCTAGGATAAGCAAGGAAAGGAAATGAACTCAGCGAGTAGATGTTTGGGTGTTGTTGCTTTAGATAACTAGGTGTAAGCTTATACAAAGTTGAATAACAAGAGACAGTTAAAATAGCGCCTTATGTCAATTATTGCGCTCAGAGCATGGTATCTTCAGGATTATGAGCCGATTCCAGAATTGGAAAAACGCCCACCAGACATTCGTTTAAGTAAAAAAAGCCTGCTGAAGTCAGCATTGCGAGCAGACTTTCTAGAAGATAGTGACGAAGTTAAGCAATCAACTTGGTTTGGGCGTTATCTAGAAGGAGAGAGTATTGAATTTTATATTGAGGGTAGTGGTGCTTATTGCGTAGCTAACATTGACTTGATTAGTCATGAGATATATTTCACTAAGCAAGCGGTGTTATCTCAGTTAGAGCCAACAATTTTTTTATGCTACCAAACTGAGTATGTCGCAGCGAGTGATGTTTTGAGAGAAGAATTGCAGAAAAGTTTGACAACTTTAAACCTGCGATCGCGTTTTCCTCTATCCTTAATAGAGTCTTATCGTCCTAGCGATGCTCCTCTGCGGCTGAACCGTACCCTCATGCGAAAAATCCGTAAGAGTTTGTTATTTATCGCCGACACCACACCCATTGCTAGCATAGATAGGAAAGAAAGCCCCCTATTGATTCCCAGTCCCAATGTTTGTGTTGAAATTGGCTACGCTATTCAAAGTAAGCGCTCTGAACAGATTTTACTAGCCCAAATGCAACGTGCAGACTTAGAGGGACAAATTACCTTTGACTTACAAATACAGCAACTTTTGCAATTTCAAAACGGTAAAGAACTCAATAAAATACTGACAACAGCCATTGAAATGCAACTTGCCCGTTTTAAATTGTTTTAAGAGCAAAGCCAAAAGACATAGTTGAAGTAGTTTAAACAAGTCTTAACCCTACGCCTAAGCAAGCTAGCAAGAGCATCTGCGACAGGAGAAGCATTACAAATTACAAAATTATTTTGTCAGTAAGTGGATACAAATAAACATAACCATATGATGTTTACTAAAAATTAACCCCAACTAAGTAATCACAAAGATTCGGGATGATTTTTACTGCGATCGCAATAATACATAATATTGTTATCTATCAGAATGTTCTCCTTTGAGTAAGTCATCTATGCAACCGACAAGTGCTATTTTTACTAAAACTTGGGCAGTGTCAAAGTTTTTCATAGTTTTATGTTAACGGTCAATAGTCCAAAGTTAAAAACCTTGATTTTAACCATTCGCTTTTGAATTTTGACCACCCTCGTAATTGTTGAAACAGTTTTTTAAGATTTTATTAAGTAACAGTATATACTTTTAACATAATGTTGAATATAATGCTACAATCTCCCAAGTGTTAATTGATGCATAAATTAAAAAGAACTTAATTATTACAATCTAAATTGAGTAACAAAAATAGCAGACCTCATTGAACTTAGGAATAAGTTCGATAAATTCTGGCTGTCTTTACAGAATTTACAAATAGCTCATGCACATTCTGATTTATTCCTATAACTATCATCCAGAGCCAATTGGTATTGCTCCTTTGATGACTGAACTAGCAGAAGGACTAGTGCAAAGAGGTCATCAAGTGCGGGTGATTACAGGAATGCCTAACTATCCTCAGCGCCAGATTTACGATGAATATCGGGGTAAATGGTATTGTAACGAACAGAAAAACGGTGTTACCATCCAGCGTAGTTATCTGAGGATTAAATCTAAACCCAACCTCTTAGACAGATTGCTGCTAGAGTTGAGCTTTGTTTTCACAAGCTTGCCCCAAGCTCTCAAAGGTGAACGACCTGATGTGATCATTTTAACAATTCCACCTTTGTTAATTACGATGCCTGCAACCATAATTGGCTGGTTTTACAACTGTCCAGTAGTGCTGAATGTGCAAGACATCTTACCAGAAGCTGCCGTGCGAGTCGGTTTGCTCAAAAATAAATGGATGATTCGATCACTTGCAGCTCTAGAAAAATTTGCGTATCGAACTGCTCACACTATTAGTGTAATTGCCGATGGCTTTAGCGATAACTTAATCAATAAAGGTGTACCCCCTAAGAAAATTGTTTGTATTCCCAATTGGGTAAATATAAATTTCATTCGTCCCTTACAGCAAGAAAATAATCCTTGGAAATCAATTCACCAACTAGATGGCAAATTTGTAGTACTATATTCTGGCAACATTGCTCTGACACAAGGTTTAGAGACAGTCATAGAGGCAGCAGTTTGCTTACGTCAGATTCAAAAAATTGTCTTTGTGATTGTTGGTGAATCCAAAGCTTTGCAAAGATTACAGCAATATTGTTTATTAAACGGGGCTGACAATGTATTGCTGCTACCATTACAACCGCGAGAACAACTACCCCAGATGTTTGCAGCAGCTGATGTTGGGTTAATTGTGCAAAAACGTAATGTGATTTCTTTTAATATGCCTTCTAAAATACCATTGTTGTTGGCAAGTGGTCGTCCAATTGTAGGTTCAGTTCCTGCCTCTGGGACTGCTGCCAAAGCTATCAAACTTAGTGGTGGGGGTATAGTTGTTGAACCAGAATCACCAACAGCTTTAGCAGATGCTGTAGAAGCTTTATATAGTAATCCTAATTTAGGAGCAAAGTTAGGTAATATCGGTAGGCAATTTGCTGTAGAAAACTATTCTTTAGAACAAGCACTCGATAAGTATGAAGAGCTATTTTCTGATGTCGTAGCCAACCAAGCATCAGATTTAAATATCCTGTCAAAATTGAATTCTAATTTTTTTGGATGAAAGTTTCCATACATAAATACAGAAACTTGAAGTTGAGAAATCTAGCAACTTAGTAGAGAGTTGCTGTAAGTCATATTCTATACTCAGTAGCCAAGAAGTTGCCCAACGTGGCAAAGAACCCCACCACAAGAGTATCCCTGCCAAAGTTGAGACAGAAGAGAATCTTGGCAAAATTGTCTCAATTAAAGCAATGGGATATCTTTTACCAAAGTGGATAGGAAGTTTTCGTGATCTGCCGTTAGTGAGTATAATTCTCGTACTATATACCAATCTTCTCTACAATGTAGTTATAATGCAAGCAAGTACTTACATATATCTCAGTAAGTACTTGCTAGACTGTTAAAAACATTCACTTAAATTCATGTCTTAACTAAAAATACTGGGTTGCCATTTCCCTACCACATCCGATGAATCCATGCATGGAAAACTTAAAAGAAAAATGGCTAAAAGACTCTTCAGATAATGGTTTTCCATCTGATTCTGATGTGGATTACCAAAATTGAAAATTATAAAAGAGAAAACGAAGATGCCTCATCCTGAGTTTCCTGAGTCCTCGGCTCCCCCTGAAACAGAACAGCCTGATGTGAATGATTATAATCAGGCTCAACAACAAAGTTCACTCCCACAGCCGGGAAAACTGTCTAAGCCAGGTAAAAAGCAACGTTGGTCTCTAATCGTGGGAATCATTCTCTTGATTACAGGTCTTGGTTTGGGTTGGCGCTGGTGGCAAACTAGCAGAGCTAGTGATGCACCTACAAATGGGGCAATTAAACCTATGGGAGTTCCCGTTAAGTTGGCAACTGTCAAAAGTGGAACCATACAGGACGCTTCGCAGTTTGTTGGCACATTAGAAGCACCCCGCTCAGTAGAATTAAAGCCAGAGGTGGAAGGGCGAATTACCCAGATTTTCATTAAAGAGGGTACTCGCGTTAAACAAGGGCAAGTGGTTATTCAGATACAGAGTGACGATGCCCAAGCTCAACTACTAAGAGCTAAAGGAGAACTAGAACAAGCTCGTGCGCGTCTTGCCGAACTCAAAGCAGGTACTCGTCAAGAGCAAATTGCCCAAGCTAAAGCTACTTTAGCCCAAGCCCAAGCTCGCTTGAAAGATGCTCAAGCCGGAGCGCAACCAGAAGAAATTGCTCAAGCAGAAGCGCAAATCAATTCAGCGAAATCTGATGTGGAATTAGCACAGTCACGAGCCAAGCGATACGAACAATTAAGAAAAGACGGTGCTGTTTCTCAGGATGCCTTAGAAGGATTTATTAGAGAACAGCGTAGTGCTGAAGCTGCATTAGTTGCCGCCCAGAAACGCTTAGAGCAACTGCGTCAGAGCAGAACCTCTGATATTAGTGAGTTAACCGCAGCTTTAGAACAACAAAAACAAAATTTAAAACAACTAGAGAACGGCCCGCGTCCAGAAGAGATTGCTCAAGCCCGTTCTCAAGTAACTCAAGCAGCAGCTCAAGTTAGAACAGCAGAAGTTCAACTCCAATATACAAAAGTTCTAGCTCCTTTTACGGGTATCGTTGGTGATATTCCTGTCAAGGTAGGCGAGTTTGTCGACAAAGGAGATAAACTCACCACACTTACTAGAAACGATGCTTTGGAATTAAATTTCTCAGTTCCACAACAAGAAGCTAAACGCTTACGCTTAGGATTACCAGTACAAATGGTAGATGCTCAAGGCAAACCCACAGCAACAGGTAAAGTAAGTTTTATTGCTCCAAATATTAGTTCAGATACGCAAACTATTTTAGCTAAAGCTACCTTTGCTAATTCTGGGAGTCAACTGCTTGACCTGCAAAGAGTAAATACTAAAGTCATTTGGGATAAACGTCCAGGAATTCTAATTCCAGTCACAGCAGTATCTCGCTTGGGTGGGGAAACTTTTGTCTTTGTAGCTCAAGCAGCAGAAAATCCCAAGCCAGACACACCACCACTAGTTGCTCTACAAAAACCCATCAAGTTAGGAGCTATTGAAGGGAATAATTATCAGGTTCTTACAGGATTGAAAGCTGGTGAAAAAATAGTAGTTTCTGGCATTCTCAATCTTACTAATGGCGTTCCCATAACTCCTGCGCCTGAAAACAAGGAGTAGGGAGTGGCTCTTATGGGTAGGTTTTTTAGATTTCGCGTTTTGGTTGACGCAAAGACGGGGAGACGCGGTGAGACAGCGAGTAAAGGAGGGTTTCCCTCCGCAGGCGACTGCGTTAGCGCAGCGTTAGCGAGCTTGCGAGCGTCACCCGAAGGGGGACGCAAAGAAAGATTTCGGAACGAAAAAATAGGTTTTTTCAGACTGAATATGAAAAACCTACCCTTGAAAGGTAGGGAGTGGGGGAAGATGTGGTTCGACTCCGCAGTAGTTGAATCTCGACTTCGCTCGATTACCGCGTAGCCGAAACTCACCAACCGGGAGATGAGGAGAAGGGTATGCTCAGCGACTGAGGGTGAGGGAGTGAGGGAGAACTTTTCTCTGTGTCCCTGCCTCCTCTTCCCCGTTGCCAATTACGAATTACGAATTACGAATTACAAAAACCATGTTTGTTGATTTTTTTATCAAGCGACCGGTTTTCACTTCGGTCTGTGCTGTGATTATTCTGTTATTAGGAATAATCAGTATTCCCACATTACCAATCGCTCGCTTTCCTGATATTTCTCCTACACAAATTAGTGTTACTGCTAACTACAGTGGTGCTAGTGCTGAAGTTGTGGAAAGCGGGGTGACCAATATCCTCGAAAGACAAATCAATGGGGTTGAAGGTCTAAAATATCTCACTTCTAGTAGCAGTAACGACGGTAGTAGTAGCATTACAGCTACCTTTGATTCATCACGAGATAAAGATATTGCTGCTGTTGATATCCAAAATCGGGTTTCTGTTGCTGAACCTCAATTACCAGAAACTGTACAGCGCACAGGAGTTAAAGTTACTAAGCAATCCAGTAACATTCTCTTAGCAATTGGTTTGTTTTCTAAAAATAATCAATACAACAATACCTTTTTAAGCAACTACGCCGACCTTTATTTAGCAGATGCCCTAAAGAGAGTTAAAGGCGTTGGCGATGTGCGAATTTTTGGTGAACGCCGCTACGCCATGCGTCTGTGGTTAGACCCCAACCGACTCGCCAGTCGCGGCTTGACGACTGAAGATGTTACCAGTGCGCTTGCTGAACAAAACTTGCAAATTGGTGCTGGGAGAATTGGGCAAGAACCAGCCCCTAAAGGACAAAGATATCAAATTGATGTGCGTGCTGCCAGCCGACTGACAGAAGTATCGGAATTTGAAAATATTGTTCTGAAAACAGACAATAATGGTACATTAGTCAAGCTAAAAGATGTTGGTAGAGCTGAACTAGGTGCAGAAAATTACAACTCATTTCTGCGGTTTCGTGGTAATGAAGCTGTAGGATTAGGTATCTATCAAAGTCCTGGGAGTAATGCTTTAGATGTAGCTAAAGGAGTCAAAGCAGAAATCAAGCGATTGGCCCAAAGTTTTCCACCTGGTTTAGAACAGATAGTAGCTTTTGACACAACCACCTTCGTGCAAGAGTCTTTAGCAGAAGTTGTGAAGACATTAATCGAAGCAGTAATATTAGTTGTAATTGTCATTTTTGTCTTTTTGCAAGACTGGCGTACCACCTTAATTCCGGCGTTGACTATTCCCCTAGCTCTAGTGGGTACGTTTGCCTTTGTGAAGGTCTTTAACTTTTCGATCAATAGTTTGACCTTGTTTGGTTTGACTTTAGCATCTGGGATGGTGGTTGATGATGCGATCGTTGTAGTTGAGCAAATTAGCCGTTTTATTCAGGATAAAGGGATTAATCCCCGCCGCGCCGCCAGCGAATCAATGGCGGAACTTTTTGGTGCAGTAATTGCTACTTCCTTGGTATTGATGGCGGTGTTTGTGCCGGTGGCATTTTTTCCTGGAACTACAGGGGCACTTTATCGGCAGTTTGCGTTAACCATTGCCTTCTCCATTGCCATTTCGACATTTTTGGCTTTAACCTTGACACCTTCGTTGTGTGCGCTGTTACTGCGTCAAGGACAAAAACCTACAGGTTGGATTGGTTGGATTTTTGACCAAATAAATCGCTTTTTAGACTGGGTAAATCTAGGATATCAGCGATCGCTCACCTTTCTCATACGCATCAAAAGTATAGTTATCGGTCTATTTATCGTCTCCTTGGGAATGACTGCTTGGCTTTACACCACCGTCCCCACAGCATTTCTCCCAGAAGAAGATCAAGGTTATTTCCTCACAGTCATTCAAGGGCCACAAGGAGTTTCGCTACAATATACCAGCGACGTGATGGCTAAGGTAGAAAAAGAAATTCTCCAAATCCCAGAAGTAGGGGGAACCTTTGCTGTGGGGGGCTTTGGTTTTGGTGGTAGCACAGCTAATAGCGGTATCATCTTTACAAATTTAAAATCTTGGGGCGATCGCCCGCAAGCCAATCAATCAGTACAGGCAATTTTGGGTAAATTGCAAGGAAAGTTATCAACCATCCCAGAAGCGAGGATTTTCCCAGTCAATCCTCCAGCCATTCAAGGGTTAGGTAACTTTGGCGGCTTTGTCTTTCAACTGCAAGACCGCAGAGGTAACAGCGGCTTAGATGATTTGGTGCAAACAATGGGACAACTACTAGGTCGCGCCAATCAAACACCAGGACTACAAGCTGTATTTAGCACCTTTGCCGCCAATACACCACAACTATTGGTAGAAGTAGACCGTAACAAAGCCAAGGCATTGCAAGTTTCTGTAGACGATATCTTCACTACCTTACAAACTGCTTTGGGGTCGCAATACGTTAATGATTTCAATCTCCAGCAGCGCAACTATCGAGTATACGTGCAAGCCGATGAACAATTTCGTTCTAATCCTCAAGATATTGGTCAAATGTACGTGCGTTCCCAACAAAATCAAATGATTCCTTTGAGTAATTTAGTTAAAGTTACTCCCACTACCGGGGCGCAAACAATTAACCACTATAACTTGTTCCGCTCAATCGAAATCAATGGTGCTGCTGCTCCTGGTTTTAGTTCTGGAGATGCGATTACAAAAATGGAACAAATAGCTCAAGCAGTTTTACCACCAGGTTATGGTTATGAATGGTCAGGAACTGCATTAGAAGAATTAGAATCTGGAGGGTTAGCACCACTCATTTTTGGATTAGGATTGGTGTTTGTATTTTTGGTACTGGCTGCTCAGTATGAAAATTATATAGACCCAATTATTATTCTGTTGTCAGTTCCCTTAGCTATTTTTGGGGCACTTGTAGCGCAATCAATGCGGGGCTTTGCTAATGATGTTTACTGTCAAATTGGTTTAGTAATGTTAATTGGTTTGGCGAGTAAGAATGCGATTTTGATTGTAGAATTTGCCAATCAATTAAGAGAGCGAGGACTTTCAATTACCAAAGCAGTAATTGAGGCTTCACAAGAACGTTTACGCCCTATTTTAATGACTGCGTTTTCTACGCTTCTGGGTATTTTCCCCTTAGCTGTGGCTACAGGTGCCGGTGCGGGAAGTCGCCAATCTTTGGGAACAGCAGTATTTGGTGGTATGTTCATCGCTACTTTTTTGAGTTTGTTTATAGTGCCAATCTTGTATATTGTCATTAAGACATTTACTGAGCGATTTATGAAACCAAATCAGCATCAAACATTGGCAGCACAGACAGATTCTTTAAATGGCAAAAATACCGCCCAATCCTTAGAAACAGACGAGCGATCGCGTCAATTTTGATTCTCAGATAACCTCTGTAGAGATGCTGCAAATAGGGCATCTCTACATCTGATTTTTTCAAGGGGTAAAAGTTACAAAAATTCAATGTTTTTTCAGCTTTAACGTTGCTTGTAAGTGGAAACGTAAAATATTAGGTGTTGCTCCCAAAGAAGGATGGTTTATCTTAACAAACTTAGAGACTCTTGAATTGGCGATCGCAGCCTACAAAAAAGATTCGATATTAGACTTCTTGCAAAAATACTTGAACCGTCAGAGACTCAAGTCTCTGCCTA
>NZ_JCACKM010000201.1:0-10515 GCF_059505385.1 Desmonostoc vinosum | reverse complement strand
GAAGCGGTAGCGAGGTACGAGCGTCAGCGGTAGCGAGTCCTCGATAGCGAAGCGTAAAGCCTACGGCATAGCTTCGCTTAGAGCGACACAGGAGCGTCGCGTCATTACGAATTACGAATTATTTAAGTTACCATCAAAAATAGCTTTACAAAAATTCATAAAACCTATGTCGGTAATTTATCCACGGAAATTCCACAATACTCTGGGTGCCAGAGAAATTCTCAAGCGAATAGTAAGCGATCGCGAAATTCATCTCATCACCCTCAACCGCTACCGCTTCAATGAGCAGCGTAGTTGTCAAGATCTGACTGAGGTAATAGAAAAGCTCAATGGACAGCCACGAGAACTAGTACGAGATTTATCCCACCACATTGCCGATGAAGCTCGTCATGCTATGTGGTTGACTGATCTGCTAATAGAATTAGGGGCAGATATTGGTAAACCACCTGGTTCGAGCTATATCGATGAATTTGAGCGTTTGATTGATCAAGACACCTACAACTCAAACTTAAATGATGCTGTAATTGCTGCCCTCGCAGCAATCAATGTCACCGAAAAACGGGGTTGTGAATATTTCTCCGCCCACATTTACGCCCTCAAGCAAGCGCCGCAAACAGAAGAAAACATCAAAATCCGCGAAACAATAGAGAAAATTTTCCCAGAGGAAGCAGGACATGTCCGTTGGGGTAATCGTTGGCTAGCACAAATAGCAGATCAAAGTCCAGAACTCCGGCACAAAGTAGAACAAGCCAAACAAAAATATGCAGCTATTGAACAAGCAGCATATGAATCGGGAATGGATATCACCTTGGGCGCAGAACTACGGCGAGTTGCAAACTTAATGGAAGTAGCAAACACAATGCCACTTTGGCAGCGTCCTCAATATCTAATGGAGCGCTTACCTCAAACTCTATTAGCACCTGAGTTGCAGCTTACCAGGATGCAAGCAGCACAAAGGAGTTGGCAAAGCGATCCCCAGGCATTTATGGAGAAATTTGTGCCGATGTTCCTCAACGGTATCCAAAGCGTAAGGGATTAAATAATTCGTAATTCGTAATGTCGCTAACGCTGACGCTCGTACCTCGCTACCGCTGACGCTCGAGGACTCGCTACCGCTTCGCTAACGCTAACGCTATCGATGACTCGCTACCGCTACGAAGCGCGTAAGTCCTGATTGAGTTTTGTAATGGGGATTTAACCGTTACTCTTGGATAAGGAACACACTTCGGCTATGCTCAATGCATTGCAAGAAATAGAAAAAACTGTTCCTTTCTCCGACAAATTAGGAGTCAAAAGTTGAAATCTTTTGACTCCTGGTTTGTAAATCCAGTTCCTTAGCTAAAACAGCAAGAAAATTAATTTTTTGCACATTTACTTAGTAATGTTGCAAATTCATGCTCTGAACAAGCTCAGATGAGGCGAAAGACTCTGAACAAATTCCAGAGCGAAATCAATGATTTCCTGATCTAAATAACCAGCTACTCGACGCATGAGAAAATCTGTTTAGGAAGCGAGATGAAGTTGCTTTGAGGCTGACAGACGGCAAGCAAAATATCTGAATTAGATTTACTGAGGATTGATTTTGAGCCAAAGTAACATCAATTTCAATGGAATGCTTATCGTTAAGGAAAACACAAAGATGCGGGTAAACAGGAATAGAAAAAATATTTACAGTGAGCGACAAACTGACTTGAAATGAAAATCTATGATTCTGGCTTGAGTAGAAGATTAGACGCAGAGTTCCCTGAAATAAGATCAAGATTTGTGTGGCTTTTAAGGAATTGGTAATCTTGATAGTGCAAGTAGTCAGTTGAGTTGGCATCTTGATTGCAAGGGTTTAAGCCAACTATTTATACAGAGGTTACGGTTGAAATATTGCACGATTTCTGAAGCTTTTCGTGCGTCAACTGTTGTATCTCTGCTAAAGCCGCTGTGTAAAAAAGATTCAGCATTACATCCTGTTTTCTGGTACTTTGATTTCCCTAATATCAGGGGCGTTGTTCAACGGTAATTAGACAGCAGGATGAGGATTTGTGAGATTTTCTTCTCTACGCCCGCTACCGCGATGAGGAGCAGTAGGCTTGGTGGGTTTTGTCGAGAGCAACTGCTCGGAGGTAGGTGTAGTCAGCAGCCCATAAGAGAAATGATTGAACATCGCTTGGCAATTTAAGGCTAAAGGGTCAAATACCAGACTCGATACTAAAAGTGAAATGGCAGCACGCATAGCAGATGTCTATTTTGGAACTCTCCACTTCACTGATACTGAATTTTGGGTTGTGAATCCGGACAATTTACAAAAAAGTATTGCTTTTTACTGAAAATAAACTACTTTTATATATCGTCTAAATGTACAACTAATAACCAGTTACCGACGTGATTCTGACGACCCCACAATGTAATTAATTGCTCATGGGGAACGGCTTGTAATTGCTCATCAATATGCGATCGCAATGTCACAAGCTGCCAAGTTTGCCCTTGATATTGCACTGGCACAGTAATAATAAATCTGTAGTCTTGCTGATCCAAGCGATGGAAAATGCCTTGGAAACATTCATTTTCCCGTATTAATACCTCATCAACAGCAGGGTAATTGTACTGTGCTGACGATGGGTAGGGGCAATCGCCACTAGCTGGATATGCTTGTGGATTGTTTAAGTAATACAGTTGCCAGTGCAGCCAATCCGAATGATTTGCGGGAATATTAAAAAAAGGTATGATTGCCGCAGGTGAGCGTTGATCTTGCAGTAGAGCGGCTTGTAGCACCCTGATAGGTAAATCCCTTGGCTGACAGTTTAACTCAACGCATACAGCAGCTGCCATACCCGCTGCTTGACCAATACCCATGACTACAGGTTGTAATCTAGTCGCTCCATTGGCAATGTGAGACACAGAAATATTTTTGTCACATGCCAACAAACCATCTGTTGTGGCTGGAATTAGGGAACTGTAGGGAATGGTAAAAGGAGTTCCAGTCCAACGCCCCCCCCAACGGATAGATTTAGGTTGCAGCGGGAACTCAACGCCTGGATAATGGTGGTCATTGGCGTAGTTGCCAACTGCGATCGCTTCGCAAACGCCAGGGGCGATCGCATCATTAAATATAGATGCAACTCTACCTCCAGCCATCGGCAAGATATCCTGTTCTCGAATAGTAGTTAACCCCACCAAACGGCGGCTTTCCCGGTAATAAGGATGTAACGCAAAAGCCCCAAGAGGATGAGGAAACACCTGTTGTGCCAGTCCATAGCGATGCCCCAGTTGATTTTGGATGAAATGGGCAAAATTTTGGCTATGCCAGCGACATTCTTGGATAAATTCACCTCTGGATATCTCTGACTCTATCAGTCGCCCTACCCCTTTGCCGTAGTCATTACCACAAATTGGCCAGTTGATCATAAATTTATCTTCTGGCAAACGTCCATAATTCAAAAACTTTTGTGGGCCATAGCCATCCCAAGCGCCTGTAAACAGGGACGAATTATAATTAGGTGCAGTGGGAATAGAGGGTGCGATCGCCTCACCAAAATCCTGCATAATTACCACCCAAGTCGGTGCCTGCACTGGATATCTTTGCGTCAGAGAATTAAAAGCAACTGGGGCGCTGGGTTCTCCCCATTCAGATTGCAACTCCCAACCCCAACGGTAAGGTATTTCCGCTAAAGCCAATAAATCACCCAACTCCGTGCCATCAAGCGTCATCTTAGCTGTGACACTAAAATCAGCAAAGCGCACACCAACAACACAATCTCCCTGCCGTAAAACCTCCATTGGCACTTGTCCAGCCATCCAATGCAGATTTGGTAATTCTCGTACCCAATCTGCAAAAATCTCAGCCCCAACACGCGGTTCATAGCTAAAAAAGCTCACCCAGCTATTATCCAACCCACCAGGTTGTCGATAACGCAATTCGCGCAAAAACTCACCCCATAACCCCGTCTGCAAAGCCTCCAACTCATTACCATCAGGTGCAGACACCCCAGCCGAAGTTAACATTCCCCCCAGCCAAGGAAATTCACTCACCAAAATCGTTTTAGCACCCCGTCGTGCTGCTTGAATAGCTGCCGCCGCACCACCAGTTCCCCCACCAACAACTAAAACATCCGCTTGATATTGAATAACCATCCCGAACCTCAATTAAGTGTCCGAGATATTGTCCTAGATAAACCAGGTTCAGACAAGATTATAGTTGTGAGAGTTTGTAGTCAGCACTTTAGTGCTTAACTCTTGATTACGGTCTAATTAAATTTTTCTCAGAATCACGATATTTACTAATTAATTTTTGATGCTGAATAGGCGCATAAATCAGCGTATATAAAAAAGGTATTCCAGTTATCCCCAACGCCAAGATAGTAGATAACCTAAGAAAGCTCCCAACAAAACCAAGCCCCACACTAATTCCAAAAGCTGCTGCAAGTAGTGACAAACGATCATTTACAGATTTCAAAATAATCCACATCAAAACACTAGTTAAAAATCCAATTATTAACCCTGCGATTCCTCCAATAAAACAAGCACCAATACCCCCTGCTAAAATTCCACCCATCAACTTAAAAATAATACCCACTAAATCATTAGGTTTAGATAAATCAATAATTGCTCCATACACGCCTCCACCGATAATTCCCAAAATACCAACAATGATCACACCCACAAGTATAGCGGCGGCTATTTGCCAATAATCAAAGTTTTGCTTATTTTTCTGAAAAAAGTTGTAACCTCTATTAATTACAGCACCAGCTACACCACCAAAAATTGCGCCTAATGTACCAAAAACGAAAGCTCCATTACTACTGCCATCAATCCCAGGTAAATTCCATAAGATAATTTTGTGAGACGCTAAAGTTGCAATTATCCAAGGTATAATTCCTATAATGATGAATGTGGCTATCTCACCAGTTAAAAACGCCCAAATTAAACTTTCATAAGACTTCGTTTCTTTCTTAGCAATTGGAATGAGAGCCGTTTGTACTTTCACGGTTAAAGTATGAGTTGGTGGGTAGGCATTTGTATGTAAAAATAACTGACGTTTATATAACTTATCTGCCAGTAACTTACTAGTATCTACTTCGATATCAAACTTTGTACGATTGCCTGCAAACTTCTTTGGTGTGATGCTAATCCACGGGTGAGAATTTGGCGCATAAGGAGGATCGTGAGGATGGGGAGCAACTTCCCAACGACCTTTTAATGATGTGTCTGGCATCATATTTTCCACAGTAATAAATTGCGAGACTTTTTCACCCAAGCGTATTGCAATAAAAGTCTGTAGCTGATTGCTAAACTCAACTTGTGGACACCGGGTAACATCAAGAGGTATTAAGGCATTGAGTGCTTGTTGTGCATTTGTAAAACGGTCTTTGAGCTTGGGTTGTATCATCATTTCCAACCAGTCTAGAAACCGCAAACTCAGTTGAGGTAATAGATGCCGAAAGCAAATTTGCGAAGGATCATCTTCATCGATGAGATTTTGGATTGCAGTTGATTTTGTTCCTGTGAGTAAGCAAATTAACGTTACTCCCAAGGCATATAAATCTGTAGCTGTTGTGGGTTTGAACAGTTGTTCTGGCGGGATAAAACCAGGCGTACCTACGAAAATGCTACTACTGGACACTTCTTGGTTACCAAGACGGGCAAAACCAAAATCAATCAAGTAAACATTTATTTCTGTGTCTACCAAAATATTTTCTGGTTTAATGTCTCGATGAATAATACAAGGAATACGACTTTGTAAATATGCCAGTATTTCTAATACTTGAATGGCGATTATTTTGATGTCTTCTGGTGCAAAACTACGAGTTACCGCTAAAGAGGGAGCATCGATGTATTCTTGAATTAAGCAAAAACCATTTGATGTAGGGAAAGCTCCCAAATATTTAGGAATTTTTGGATAATTTAATCCTTGTAACACCTCTATTTCTCGTTGATGAGTTTTAAATCCTGACCAACTGGAATCTATTTGAGCAAAAGAGTATTGTTTAATAACGACTTGCTGATTTGTGGCGATAGATGATGCTAGCCAAGTAATTCTTCCTCCTTGTTGGTTACGTCCTAATTCGTGGCTAATTTTATAGCCTTGTTCTGAATAATCTGGTTGATTGTTCATATTACAAGTTAGGGGAATTGATTGATATAGTTATTTTTGAGTATTTATCTACTTATTAATAGACGGAATTCGCCAAATATTGATATTACTATCTTCACCAATAACAGCCAAAATTTTATTGTCAGGACTAAAGGCGAGGATATTACCTGAAACTTTGATAGTATTTTTCAACTGACCTGTGGCTAATTCCCAAGTTTGAATACCACTCTTACTATTAGTAATTATCTTTTTGCTATCTGAACTAATTTTTACTAAATCAAAGTTATTATTGTAATATGAATTCTTTTCTTGTGCTATCTCAATAGTATATTGAAATTCCCCAGTTTGCAGATTCCAGATTTTAATATTGTTTTTATTTAAAGTACTTGTATTTGTATTCCAACTAACAAGTGTATTATTATCAGGAATTAAGACAATCACAAAATCATCTGTATATGATTTAGTTTCATGTCCAGTAAAGGTACTTTTGAGCTTGCCAGAAGTCAAATCCCAAATCTTGATTTTTCCGTCTTTATCAGTGCTGACAATAGTCTTTTCATCTGGGCTGATAGCAATAGATCTTATCTCGTTTTCATGTCCTGTGAGTGTTTTCTTTAAGCTGCCATTGCGTAAATTCCAAATATTTAGTTTGCCTGCTTTATCTCCGCTCACTAAAATATTACCGCTTTGACTTATTTTGACTTCGGTCAATAAGTTATTATGGACAAGTTGATTTTTTAAAGTACCAGTTTTTAAATTAAAAATATTGATAATATATTTGGTAGTTTCTGGTTCACTAGAATAAACTGATTGATCAACTACTGGATTTTTGATAATTTTAGTCCCACCATCAAGGATTAAACTTTGTCCATCTTGGCTGGTTTCGATAAAATTAATTGTTCCACTAGGATTGCGGATATCACGTATTAATGCACCAGTTTGTAAATTCCAAATTTTGACATTTTTGGATTCGGCACTGGCTATATACTTACCATCAGGAGTTACACTCAGGTAATTCACAACTCCTGTGTGACCTGTGAGAGTGCGTTTTAATTTACTAGTTTCTAAATTCCAAATTTTAATCGTGTTATCTTCACTGCCACTAATTACAGTATTATTATCAGATGCGATCGCTACAGAACTGACTGCTAGTGCATGACCTTTGAGAGTAGTTTGTAATACATCGGTTCCTCTAGAAGCTATTGGAAGATTTGAATTCTTGTTTGTCGCTTGAGTGTTGGAATTTTGACTCGCTGTGGGAGATATGATTGATATTCCTTTCCATAGAATCAGCTGTACTACGAGCAAGATCATGAATGCAATCAGATTAGGCTTCATAGACATTCCTTTCCTGTTCTACATAAAATATGCAAAAACCAAGCTCTCAAGAGAATAATCTCACGCAAAGGTGCAAAGGCGCAAAGAAAAAGCACAAAAGTTTTCGCTCAAAATTGTTCGCTTGCTTTTATCTGCTTGTTAAGGACGAATTTGTTTATTTCGTTTATGTAATATAATGTAATTACAATTCATACATCAACTCTTTAAAGAGAAGCATCATGTTACAACAAAAATTGCTTCTGGAGTCTATTGTGGCTTTAGAAACAGAAATTGAAGCGATCGCAGAACTAGAACGTATCCTAAAACTTACGGGTTCCCAAGCAAAATTGGTAGCAGCCAACGGAGAACAAGTCACCATTCCCGAATCGGTTTATCAAATGTTACTTCAAGTTGTCCATGCAATGGCATCAGGCAAGGCCATATCGATATTTCCTCACAACTGCGAACTGACGACACAACAAGCGGCTGAGTTGCTTAATGTATCACGCCCTTACTTAATTAAGTTATTAGAACAGGGTGACATTCCTCATATTAAGGTGGGTTCACATCGCCGGGTTCGTTTCGATGATTTAATGAAATATAAAGCACATAGAGATGCTGAGCGTAGTCAACTATTGCAGGAGTTAATCGAGATGACTGAAGAAGCAGGCTTGTATGAGGATGACGAAGATTATATACAGTAAAATATATGCTCAGTATTCTCTTAGATGCTTGCGTTTTGTTTCCAATGTATTTACGAGACACATTGCTATCTGCTGCTGAAGCTGGTTTATACACACCTTATTGGTCACAGAAAATTTTAAATGAAGCAATGGACAATCTTGTTCTGAAAGGGAAAATCTCAGCTGAAAAATTTCAAACTTGATAGCTGAATGTTGGCCTCTAATGTTACATCTAGTATCGTTGAGCTGTGAAAAACCGACGTGAAAGCACAGGTATTTAGAGGCGTCAATCAATTATCTTACGAAGATATCCCAGTGCCTACCCTAGAACCAGATGAAGTACTGGTACAAGTGCAAGTGGTGGGGCTATGTCAATCAGATATTAAAAAAATTCGTTATCCCTTATATGAGCCGCCGCGCATCTTTGGACACGAAACTGCCGGGACGATCGCCGCGATAGGATCACAAGTAAGAGGCTGGCAAACTGGACAACGAGTGGCAGTAATGCATCATATCCCTTGTATGCGTTGCGCCTACTGCCTCAATGACAATTTTTCGATGTGCGATGTCTACAAGAACATCTCAACTACTGCCGGGTTTAACGCCAGTGGTGGCGGTTTCGCCGAGTATGTCAAAGTACCCGGACATATTGTACAAAACGGTGGCTTGATTCCCATCCCAGATCATATCAGTTTTGAAGAAGCCAGTTTTGTAGAGCCAACTAACTGCTGCTTGAAAGCAGTCAAAAAAGCCCAAATTGCTCCAGGACAAACTGTATTAGTGACTGGTGCTGGCCCCATTGGGTTAATGTTTATCATGTTGGTGAAGTATTTTGGGGCAAAAGCGATCGCCACTGACCTACTCCCCTCTAGAATCGAGAAAGCATTGCATGTTGGTGCAGAAGCAGCTTTTGATGCTCGTGATACCGATTTACCCACAAAAATTCATACCCTCACCAATGGTATGGGTGTTGATGTCACCTTACTAGCTGTCCCCAGTGAAAAAGCTTTTTCTCAAGCAATTGACTGTACCCGCAAAGGCGGTAAAATCTTATTTTTCGCTGAATTCCCCGATGAGGTGACAATTCCCGTCAACCCCAATATTCTCTATCGCCGCGAAATTGATTTGATGGGTAGTTATAGTTCATCCTACCGCCTGCAAAATCTCTGTGCTGATATTGTCTTTAATCGCCAGATTGACGTGCAAGCATTAATCAGCGATCGCTTCCCCTTAAAAGATTTATCAGCAGCCGTAGAAACTGCGATCGCCCCAACAGCGGAAACTTATAAAATCTTAATTTATCCCTAGAGAGGGGAGTGGGGAGTGGGGAGTGGGGAGTGGGGAATTGGTGTTTGTTATTTCTCTCCCTTATCTCCCTCATCCCCCTCATCCCCCTCATCCCCCTCATCCCCCTCATCCTCCCTACTCCCTACTCCCCACTCCCTACTCCCTCATCAAATGCTCATTACCTTAACACTAGTCGCTCTACTAGCTTTTTACGTTGCCTGGAATCTGGGAGCAAACGATGTAGCGAATGCCATGGGAACCTCCGTTGGTTCTAAGGCTGTGACTCTCAAACAAGCACTCGTGATTGCTGGAGTATTAGAATTTACAGGTGCTGTATTATTTGGACATGAGGTTACAGAAACCCTAGCCACAAAAGTAGCCAATCCCGCTTTATTCGCTGCGACACCGCAACTATTAATAACTGGGATGATCAGTGTTCTATTAGCGAGTGGCGTATGGTTGCAAATTGCCACTTCACGCGGTTTGCCTGTATCCTCATCTCATGCGGTTGTGGGTGCGATCGCCGGATTTAGTTGGGTAGCTTTGGGAGTAGGTGCAATTGATTGGTCATCAATTGGCATGATTACCATTGGTTGGATTCTAACGCCTGTAATTAGTGGTGCGATCGCTGCTTTGTTTTACAGTCAAATCAAGCACTGGATTTTAGAGCAACCAAATCCCTTAGTGCAGTTACAAGAATGGATACCCTGGTTGAGTACAGTGCTACTAGGTACGTTTGGCATAATCGTGCTACCTTCAATCACTCAACCCTTGACAAACTATTTAATTGAGCAACTTGGTTTCAACCTACCAAGTTACGACATTCCCCTGTTAGTCGGTGCAATAGCAGCAGTTGGACTCACCATTGTGAGTTGGCGGCAATTGGACGCAAGAGGACGCGGGGACGCGGGGACGCGGGGACGCGGTGAGACAGCGCTACGGGAGAGTTTCCCTCCGCAGGCGACTGCGAATCCGAAGGGAGACGCGGTGAAAGAGAAAGATGAAGAACATGAAGAAGATATACAAATCCCCAGTCCCCACTCCCCATTACCCCTAATCCCCACTCCCTCCGGGAGCCCCGAGTTCCCCAATCCCCACTCCCCACTCCCCACTCCCCACTCCCCACTCCCCACTCCCCACTCCCCA